>DASSYG010000274.1:0-12513 GCA_035703405.1 Acidimicrobiales bacterium
GGTGATCGGCTAGGCGACCGGATGCCGGCGCTTCTCAGCCCGCCGTTCGGCTTCGAGCCGCCCCAGCGGTGGGTCGTCGGACAGATCGACATGCCGCATCAGCGCGGCGACGGCGGGATGTCCTGCCTCGTCGGCGATCAGCTCGTACATGTGCTGGGCGACCCGTCGGTAGGCGGGGTGCCCCTGGGGCGTCGTCCGGAGTTCGATCAGGTGCATCGCCTCACGGGCGTTGAGCTGCATCACGAAGCGGACCCGGTACGCGAGCGCCACGGCGTAGGCCGCCTGGGCGGGGAACGGTTTCTCCAGGGCCGTGTAGAGCGACGCGGACCGCTCCATCGCGTCGTCGAAGCGACCCGCCAGACCGGCTGCGTCGACCGCCTCGGGTCGCGTGTAGCCGTGGCGGGGGCTCAGCGGCTGCCATTCGACGGTGAGCATACGGTGGCGCTGCAGATCCCGGAATGCGCCGTAGTCGGCCAGCACATCGAAGCGGTAGTCGATGCGCTCGAGCGCCCGGCCGGGCTTGTGGCGTCGATTGGCCCGCTCGCCCACGTACGCGTCGACCACGGCCACGCGTTCGGCAGCCGACATCTTCTCGACCTGCGCGCGGATCTGGGTTTCGGGGAGGTGACTGAACGGGTACAGCATGGCGGTGATCAACGAGATCTCCGCGTCCGGGTCGAACGAGGTGAGCGTCACCGGCGCCACCGAATCGGCGGGCGTGGTCACGCCGAGCAGCCGGTCGGCGATCTCGGCCATGGCGTCGGCACGATCGCCCAGGTACTCGGACCACACCTGGCCGCGTTCGACCTGGTCGACGCGCCGCAGAAACGACGGAATCACCTTGCGGAGTTCGGTGAGCATGAGCGCGGCGTACCGACGGGCCTCGGGCAGCGGGTGGGACCGCATCCGTAGCAAAAGGTACTCATAGGACTGTCCGGTCCCGAAGATTCCGACGTTCGACATCGACGCGCCGGGAAGGACGCCCCGTACCGAGTCGAAGGCGCGGGCCTGGATCGCCTGGCGGTACACGAAGTCCGAGTCCTCGGGACCCTGTGGAACCACCTCTCGGAGGAACTTCACCATCTCGGTGACGAGCTCCGCGTAGGTGTCGAACATCCGGTCCAGGTCGCCCACGTAGCGGGTGCCCAATGGCGAGGCGAGCACGTCGGGATCGCGGTAATAGCGGTAGCGCCCCTCCAGTCGACGGTCATAGGCGATGTAGCGGGTCGACTGCTCGAGGTAGGACATCAACCGTCCCCACTCGAGCACCTTGGTCAACAGGTTCGACGCCTGCTCACACGCCAGATGCACACCGCCGAGTTGCGCGACCGAATCGTCGCCGTACTCGACGAACACCTTCTCGTAGAGCTGCTCGGCCCGTTCCAGGCCGACGGTGGCGTCGATCGTCACGTCGCCCGTGATGTCGAGATCGGTGACGAACTCGTCGAGGAACAACCGGCGGAGGCTCTTGTGCGAGCGGGAATACCGGGCGAACAGGGCCCCTTTGACGACCTCGGGCAGATTGACCAGTGCGAACACCGGCTGGTCGAGGTTCGTGAAGTACCGGCGGAGGATGTCGGCCTCGGAAGAGGTGAACTCTTCGGCGGCATACGTGTTCACACGACGACTCTAGATGGCATCGTCGCGGTGGGACGGGATGGCGCCCTCGAATGCCCGCCGTGCGGCGTCGACGAGTCCGTCTTCGGACCAGCACGCGATCGCGAGCCGCGCCAGGATCGTCGCCCCGTCGGTCACGGCACGGTCCGCCGATTCGGACACCGCGGCGGCCGCGAAGTCCTCGGTGTGGATGGCCACCCCCGGTGGGGCGACCTGGATCATGGGATGGATCGAGGGCACGACCTGGCTGATGTTCCCCATGTCGGTCGACCCCACGACACGACGGGTCCCCTCCGGCGGGCGTACCGTTCGGCCCACCGAGCCGGCGAGGCGAACATAGCGTTCGACGAGCACCGGATTTTCGAGCATTTCGGCATAGGGGTGCGCTTCCCGGATGATCTCCACGGTGCACCCGGTGGCGTCGGCTCCGGCCCGCAGGCACGCGTGGACCCGGTCGACGAGGGGCTCCAGTGACGCCAACGTCGCGGATCGGACGAACCAGACCGTCTCGGCCACGGCCGGGACGACGTTGGCGGCGTCGCCCGCGCGCGTGAAGACACCGTGGATCCGTTCGGTGTCGGTGATGTGCTGGCGCAGCGCCGCGACGTTCACGTAACCCAGAACGGCAGCATCGAGTGCGTTGCGCCCCTGCTCGGGGGCCGCGGCCGCGTGGGCCGCTCGCCCGGTGTAGGTGGCCCGGTACTGGGCCACCGCGATGGTGTCCATGTGGGTGAGGTCCGCGTCTGCCGGGTGCACCATGAGGGCCACGTCGACACCGTCGAACGCCCCGGCTTCGAGCAGATCGATCTTGCCGCCACCTCCCTCTTCGGCCGGGGTGCCGATCACCACGAGGCGGCCGTCGAGTTCGTCGACCACCTGTGATGCGATGATGCCCGCACCCGCGCCGACCGCGGCGATCACGTTGTGGCCGCACGCGTGCCCGACGCCGGGCAGCGCGTCGTATTCGCACAGGATCGCGACCGTCGGCCCGTCACCGGAACCGGCCCGTGCGACGAACGCCGTTTCGAGCCCGTAGGCGTGCGGCTCCACGGCGAGACCCGCGTCGTCCAACAGACCCACCAGTACCTCGTGGGCATGGTGTTCTTCGAAGTTCAGCTCGGGATGAGCCGCTATGTCGTGCGCGAGTTCAACCAGACGCCCCGCCCAAGCGGTGGACGCGTCGCCCAGGCGCGTGTCGATTGCTTCGTCGTCGATCACCTCGGTCACCGTAGTCAGATCACGACACGGTTCAGATCACGACAGAGAACGCGTCGGGCTCGACTCGCAGTTCGAGATGTCGGACCCGGCCGGCGGACACGCCGTCGACGTACAGGGTGCCGGCCGGTTCGAAGTCGAGGACCGCTTCACGGGTGCGGCGGACCGTGATCCCGGGGTGCGGCACGTGCGTGCCCGTGGCGACCCGTTTGCGGGCTGTGAGCTTGTCGGACCACCCGAGCGTGGCGTCGGAGATGTCGAGCAGACCGTCGTTGGGATGCGATTTCGGCCCGAGATCCCAGGACCCGAGCCACTGGGCGTTCATGGCGGCGACGATCCGGCCTCGCCAGGCTCGACGTCGCACGATCACGTGTGCGACGAACACGTGCTCCACACCGTCGGCGATCGCCACACCGAGATCCACGGGGTAGCGGCGGGCCGCCGCGGAACGCAGGTTCGCCTCGGACCCGGAACCTCCGAGCGTGGTGCACAGATCGCCCCCCAACAGACCCAGCATCGGGAGGGCCTCCCCCGCGACCCGAGCCCGGGCGAGCGCGGCGGAGCCATCGGCGTCACGGTGGATCACCATTCCCGACGCTGGGAGCGTGCCGGACTCTCCCCACGATCGGTGCTTGCGGATCGTCACACGGTCGTGGAGCGGCGGTTCCGAGTCCGCTCCATCAGGATCCCGATCAGCACCGACAGTGCGTAGAGGACGACCATCGGGCCGGCCATGAACAGGAACGTGAAGGGGTCGGCGGTCGGGGTGATGACCCCGGCGAAGACGATGATGATCGCGATGGCGTACCGCCAGTTGCGGATCAACGTGCGCGGCTTGAGCACCCCGACCGCCATGAGCGCGACGAGGACGACCGGGAACTCGAACGCCAACCCGAATGCCAACATCATCCAACCGATCAGCGCGACGAACTTGCCCGAGTCGTACGCAGCGACGAACTGCGAGCCACCGACTCCTTGGAGCCAGTTCAGCGAGACGGGCAGCACGAAGTACGCGAGCGCCGCTCCGGACACGAACAGCAGCAGCGCCGGGCCGATGAAGGCGATCGTGTACTTGCGTTCGTTCGCGTACAACGCCGGGGCGACGAACCGCCAGAGTTGCCACAGGATGATGGGCATCGCGATGCCGATCCCGATGTACACCGACAGCTTGATGCGGGTCGTGAGCGGATCGAGCGGGTCGATGTTCTGGAGCTTGCCGCCTTCGAGCAGGCATTCGTGGTGCTTGCACAGATCGATGATCGGGTGGGTCAGCGCCTTGAAGACCGGATCGAACAGGAACCACCCGATGACCGCCGCGAGCGCGACCGCGATGGCCACCTTGAGGAGGCGATTGCGCAACTCGACGAGGTGCGCCATGAGCGACATGGACGAATCATCGGGGGTGGCCGGATGCTTGGTACTCATGAGGTCGACAGAGATACGTCAGGATCCCGGGGTGTCGTCGGATTTCCCGGCGGCCGGTGACCCCGTCGAAATCTCGCTTCCACCGGACGAAGGCTTGTCGTTGCCCTTCGACTCCGTGGTCATGTCGTTCACGGCCTTGTTCATCTCCTCACGGAAGCCGCCCGAGAGCTTGCGCAGCTCCCCCACCGCGCGTCCGATCTTCCGTGAGAGTTCGGGCAGCTTCTCGGGCCCGAGCACGACCGCGACGATCAGGAAGATGAACAGCATCTTCTCCGGTGAGAAATCCAGCATCGCCTGAGATGCTACCGGTCGACGGGCCCGGCGTCGTTGTCGCCCGCCAGAACCTCTCCGAAGCGCTGGAGTTCGGCCTGAAGCCCCGACAGATCCGTGCGGAGCTGTGCGACCTGGGCCGAGGTCGTGCCGGGAGCGTCCTCGGCCAGTTCGAGGCGGAGTCCGCCGAGTCTGCGGGCGCCGATCGTCAACCCCAAGGCCACGCACACGATGATCGACGGGCCCACTGCCCAGAGCCAAGGCATCTGTTCACGCTACCCCTCGGACGGTCCGGCCACCGGCACCGGTGGCGTCGGTCCGTACGGCATGATGCAACGCATGGACCACGCTGCTCCCGACCGTCCCGTCATCGGGTTCGCCCACCGGGGCGCGAGGGCCCACGCTCCGGAGAACACGATCGAGGCGTTCCTCACCGCGTGCCGCATGGGGGCGACCGCGCTCGAGACCGACGTGTGGCTCACCCGTGACGGGATCCCGGTGCTCGACCACGACGGACGTGTCGGCCGATTCGGGCGGTCCCGGCCCATCGCCGAGGTCCACGCCTCGGAGCTGCCGGGCCACATCCCGTCGCTCAGCGAGTTACAGGCGAGCCTCGGGACCCACATCCGTCTCTCGATCGACGTGAAGGATCCCCGCGCGATCGAAGCGATCATCGCCGTGCGTGCCACCGCCGGGGTCGAGGCGCTCCGGCACACCTGGCTCTGTGACCCCGATGTCGACCGCCTCGCACGGTGGCGCCGACTCGACCCCGATGTGCGGCTGGTCGCTTCGGAGCGCCGGCGTCACCTGCGCAGGCTTTCGCTCGCCGCACTCGCCGGCCGAGGCATTGAGGTCGTCAACCTCCCCCATCGGAGCTGGACCCCTCGCCTCGTGGACGACTGTCACCGCGCCGGACTCCTGGCGTTCGCGTGGGGCGTGCAATGCCCTGCCCGGATGCACCGCCTCATCGGCTGGGGGATCGACGCCCTCTACAGCGACCACACCGACCGGATGGTCGCGGCCTTGCACACCACGAGGACGCGTCCGGTCGGGTTCACAACCAACCCAGGCGACCCAACGGCCAGATGATGACGAACGCCCGGCCCACCAGTGACGACTCGGGAATCGGCCCGAAACATCGACTGTCGAGGGAATCGGAGCGGTTGTCCCCCATGACGAAAACCATGTCGTCGGGGATCACGAACGGATGGGCCCGGGTTCCGGTGAAACCGCACCCGTACGGCGGCTGTTGAACCGTCGCGGCGCCGGGGTTCACATAGGGCTCGTCCAGGCGCTCGCCGTTGACATAGACGTGGTCGTCCGCGATCGCCAGGCGGTCGCCGGGGACGGCGACGACGCGCTTGACCAGGTCTTCGTAATTGCCGACGGTGCCGCAGTTCGCCCACTTCGGCTCATCGACCGACTCGCAGTCGGGAGTGGTGAACACGACGACATCGCCGCGGTTGACCGAGTGGAGTCGGTACGACAACTTGTTGACGACGATGCGGTCGCCGTTCTCGAGGGTCGGGATCATCGATCCCGACGGGATCCGGAACGGCTGGAACAGAAACGTCTGGATGAGTAGGGCGAGTCCGAACGCGCCCCCGACCACCACCACCCATTCGACGAGGGCCCGCAGCTTCGACCGTGGACGGTTCCGTCTCAGCCGGGAGGGAGGAAGCTCGATGCCCGGTTCCGCCGGCGCGTCGTGATCGGCAGTGTTCTGGACCTCGTGCCGGGTCCCGGTCGCATCATCTTGCACAGGAACACCG
This sequence comes from Acidimicrobiales bacterium, assembly GCA_035703405.1. Lineage (GTDB taxonomy): Bacteria > Actinomycetota > Acidimicrobiia > Acidimicrobiales > Iamiaceae > JAFDWI01. The sequence continues at coordinate 6,300 of DASSYG010000274.1, forward strand.
ACGATACCGGCCGACCGGCCCAGGCCCATACCCGACATCCGGTGGACTCATCGGTACCGGGCGCGGATTCGTGTCGCTTCCTCCCCCGTGAGCCGGCCCGCATCGAGCGACGGATCGGCGTCGACGATCCGAACGGACGGCCCCAGCCGCACGAGCAGGCGCGCCAGCCACCGCGGCGACCCGATGGCGAGCCGAAAGCGGACCGTCGCGTCGCCGTCCTCGCGGGAGATGACGGGAACCTGATCCAGGATCCAGGCCACGGACCGATCCACCTCGAGTTCGATCTGAGGGAACGACGCGTCGAAGAACACCGAGTTCGGTGCACTCTGGTCGCGGTGGGTGAACGTCTCCTCGGTCGGGTGTGCCGCGATGATGCGATCCACCCTGAACACGCGGTTGTCATCGGCTCGGTGACACCAGCCCGACACGTACCAGTTGCCCGACGACGAGAACAGCTGGCTCGGTTCGATCCGTCGGGTGTGCGGCTGCCCGTCCGCGGCATCGGGATAGGTGATCTCGACCTGGAGCTGGTCGGCGCGGGCGGTGTCGAGCCGCTCGAACACCTCCCGTGAGGCGTCGCCCAGGTCCACGTCGATCGCGGTGTCTGCGTCGGGACCGACCACCGCGGAGAGCTTGGTGATCGCCCGTTGCAGCGGCCCGTTCCGGTCGCCACCGGGAACGGCGGCGAGGCCCCGCGCCGCGGCGATCATGGTCACCGCCTCGTCGGCGGTCAGCCGAAGTGGCCGCGAGAACGCATCGGCATAGTGGATCATCACGCGATCGTCGTCGATCCAGGCCTCGATCATCGTGTCGGGTGTGTAGGGATGGACCCCGACCATCATCACCGTTTCCAGGTCGCGGACCAGTTCGTCGCGGTCGACGTCGAACCGCTCACACACCTGATCCACCGGCACCCCGTCGGGTTGCCCGGCGACCCAGGGGACGAGCGCAAGGAGCCGTGCGAGGCGTTCGGTTGCGGGGATCCGGCGGCTCATGGTGCTTCCCCGAGGACTCCGTCGAGCCAGGCGACGATCCCGTCACGCACCTCCGACGGCTCGACCACCTCGACGTCGGCCCCGAATCCGAGCACCCACGAGCGGAACCCCTCGAGGCTGGCGACCTCCAACGACACGATGGCCGAACCGTCCTCGGCGAGGTCATCGACCCGCTCGGCACCCACCTGGGCCGTCACCGTCGGCACCGCGATCGGATCGACGCGGAGGGTCACCGTCACCGGCTCGTCGCCACCGATCCGCCAGGGCTCCATCCGACCGACACCGCTGGGTCCGGTCGGCGGATCCTCCACCTCCGATCCGACCTCGACCGATCCCGACATCCGGTCCAGCCGGTAGACCCGGTCGTCTGCGGCATCGAGGTCCCACCCGGTCACGTACCAGTGGCCGTTCTGGAAGCCCAGAGCTCTCGGGGCGACGTGCCGGAGCGTGCCGCGATAGCCGAACGTCACCGCACACGAGCGGTGAATCGCATCGAACAAGGCCCCGAGATTGGGGTCGGCAGGGACCGATGCCCACGGCGCGCCCTCCGCCGCGGGCGGCGCAGCCATCCCGCCCAGCTTGAACAAGCTGGTCCGGCCTGCCGCCGAATCGATGGCGATCAGGCGCGTGGCCAGGTGCAGGGCGGCCATCTCGTCGACGTCCAACCGCGGGTCGGACAGGTAGTACTCATCCGGATCGATGCGATAGCCCTCGACCGGCGGGGCGCTGAAAGGCACCGGTTCGACCGAGATGGGCACGCCCATCTCGCGCAGGTCCTCCTTGTCGCGAGAGAACTGGCGATGGAAGGCCACGGAGTCTTCGGAGTACCCGTCGACCCGCTCGTGCAGGGCCGAAGCGGCGAGCGGGACCCGGGTGTGCAGCAACGCCGCGACGAGATTCATGAGGCGCTCGAGCTTCGGGGCACTCATCCGCGGGGACCTCCATTGGTCACCATGGCCGCGGCACAGCGGCCGGCCGCCGCCGCAGTGTCGAAGAACAGCCGATCTTCGTCGGGGCCCCGGCCCATCGTGGTGACCCGCAGCCCCGCACGGTCGAGGAGGTCGATCGCGTCGACACCGTCGACCTCGACGATCCGGTGACGGTCCTGCCAGGGGTCGAGTTCGGCCCGCAGCTTCGGCGGCACCGGAACGGTGACCCGGCTGCGGACGAGGTCCAGGATCGTGGCCGAGTGGTGGCTCATGCCGCGGTGGCGTGCGCGGCCGTCGCCTTCGGAAGCCCGAACGCACAGCACGCCGCGACCACCGAGCGCCTCGGCGGTGTCCAGGATCGGCGCGGCCTCGAGTGCGGTGGTACCGAGCCGGTGGGACGTACCGACCACGCCAGGGCCCATGCCGACGACCACCAGGTCCGCGCCGGCGTCGTGACAGGCGAGCGTCAGCGCCGAGGGCACGCCGACCGCCTCGCGCATCCCGCCGAAGGCGTGTCCGGCGGTGATGGTGCCTGCGGCCAGGAGACCGGCGTCGACCATTCCGACCACGAGTTCGCTCAGCGCCAGGGGCAGGGCGGCACCATCGGTCATCACATAGGCGATGCGAAGGTCGGGGTGCTCCGCCAGCGCTCCGAGCACCACGAGCGGCACCTGGCTGTGCAGGGTGCACGCGACCACCACCGCTGCGTCGAGCGTGTCGGGGAGATCGTCCAGATGTTCCTCGGCCGCCCCGGTGTCGAGCTGCATCGGGGTGTAGCGCAGCTTCATGATGTGGCCGCCTCCGGGAGTCCGGTATGCCCCGCGGGAGAGGTTCACCGACACCACGTGGGATCCGCCGGTGCCGAGCGCGAGGTCGACCGCCGTCGTGTTCGCCAGCACCTCGTCGCCGACCGCCACCGAACCGGTCAGGGCGGTCACGACATAGGCCTTCTCGGGCGACCCCGCACCCTCCCGCTCGATGAGCACCTGCTGGTAGCCGGGCCGGTCGCGGCGCACCTCGACCACCCGTCCCTCGACGAAGGTGGCCACTAGAGACTTTCGATGAGTCGGGTGACCCGTTCGTCCTGGGACCGGAAGGGGTCCTTGCACAGGATCGTGCGCTGCGCCTGATCGTTGAGCTTCAGGTGCACCCAGTCGACCGTGTAGTCACGCTTGCGCTCCTTGGCGCGGCGGATGAATGCACCGCGCAAGCGTGCCCGGGTGGTCTGGGGTGGCTCGTCCACGGCCGTTTCGATCTCGGCGTCTGTGCACATCCGCTCGACCCGATCGCGGGCCTGCAGTCGGTAGTAGAGCCCGCGGGACCGATCCACGTCGTGGTACTGCAGGTCCATCAGCGCGACCTTCGGGTCGTTCAGTTCCAGTTTGTGGCGGGTCCGGAAGGCGTCGATCAGGTTGTACTTCGTCACCCAGTCGCACTCTCGATCGAGCGAGAGTGGATCCTTCTCGATCCCTTCCAGACAGTGCGTCCACATCGCGAGCGCCTTCTCCTCCTCGGGCGGAAGGCCGCGGGTGTCGGCGAAACGCTGCGCTCGTTCGCAGAACTCGGTCTGGATGTCGAGAGCGGAGACCTCACGACCGTTCGCGAGGCGCACGGTGCGTGTGCAGGTCGGGTCGTGGCTGATCTCACGGATCGCCCGGATCGGATTCTCCAGCGTCATGTCACGCAACACGACCGAGGGTTCCTCGAGCATCCGCAGCATGATGCTCGCCGCCCCGACCTTCACGAATGCCGCGTACTCGTTCATGTTCGAGTCGCCCACGATCACATGCAGACGCCGGTAACGCTCCGCGTCCGCGTGGGGTTCGTCACGGGTGTTGATGATCGGGCGACTTCTGGTCGTCGCGGATGACACCCCTTCCCAGATGTGTTCCGCGCGCTGGGAGATCGAGAACCGGGCCCCACGGGCGGTCATCAGCACTTTGCCGGCACCCGCGTAGATCTGACGCGACACCAGGAACGGGATCATCACCTCGGCGTAGTGACCGAAATCGTCCCGCCGCGTGGTCAGGTAGTTCTCGTGACACCCGTAGGAGTTTCCGGCCGAATCGGTGTTGTTCTTGAACAGGAAGATGTCGCCGCGGATGCCTTCCTCGGTGAGCCGACGTTGCGCCCCGACGAGCAACTGCTGCAGGATCCGCTCGCCGGCCTTGTCGTGCGCGACCAGATTGCGCACCGAGTCACATTCGGGTGTGGCGTACTCGGGGTGGGAGCCGACGTCGAGGTAGAGACGGGCGCCGTTGGCGAGAAACACATTGGAGGACCGCCCCCAGGAAACCACCCGCCGGAACAGATACCGCGCCACTTCATCGGGACTCAGGCGGCGTTGGCCGTTCAGCGTGCACGTGATGCCGTACTCGTTCTCGATGCCGTAGATCCGGCGTTGCATGATGCGCACGTTATCGGGCGCCGCCGCCGGTCGGGCCGATGGTCGTCCCGGCGGGGCTCAGCCGCCGTCTGGTGCAGCGGTGTCCGGCGGGTTCGCCGAGCCGGCGGTACCACCCGACGTACCATCCGCCGAGGCGTCGACAGCGGGAATCGTGACGGATGCGAGGACCTCGCGACTCCGACCCTCATCCCAGCGTTCGAACGCGCGCCGACGCCCGTTGCGGGCGAGACCGGCGACCTCGAGTTCATCGGCACCGAGGTGTTCATCGCCCCGGGAGAGCGCGGCGACGGCGACCGCCAGCCCGTTCGCGAAGTCCAGATTCGGCCGCCACAGACCTTCGAGTCGTTTGGACACCGCATCGGTGTCGCCGCCGAGGGCACACCAGTCGGACTCGTCCCTCATCGTGCCGTCATAGAGCAGGTGGAACAGCCGGTCGTCGTCGGGGCGCGGGCCCACCTCGGCCACGAGCAGTTCCACTTCCAGCGGCTTCATCTCGTGGGTGAAGACCTGGCCGAGGTGCTGTGCGTACTGATTGGCGAGGCTCCGGGCGTCCACGTCCGAGCGTGAGAACTCGAAGCCCTTCAGGTCCGCGTGGCGTACCCCGGCGACGCGGAGCTGGTCGAATTCGTTGAACTTGCCGACCCCGCCGAAGGCGATGCGGTCGTAGATCTCGTTGATCTTGTGAAGGGTCGACGACGGATTCTCCGCACAGAGCACGATCCCCTCGTCGGTGACCACGGCGACGAGACTCCGGCCACGGGAGATGCCCTTTCGGGCATAGTCGGCCCGATCGGCCATCACCTGCTCGGGTGAGACGTAGTAGGGCATGCTCACAGCTCGTCCTCCCCTGCCGGTTCACCGTATTGGACCACGTAGTTGTCGCGTAGCCGCTGGACCCGGCCACTGAGATCGCCGTCCTCCACGCGCCGGCACCCGTCCTCGTCGACGTCGATGACCACCGGGTAGATTCCCCGCAACAGGTCCGGGCCCCCGGTGGCCGAGTCGGCGTCGGCCGCGCTCAGCAGCGCCCGGAGCGCCAGATCGACCGCACCGTCGCTGTCGAGCGACGGAGTCCACCCCAAGCTCACCACGGTCGTGGCCTGCATGCTGCCCGAACCGGTCGCGGTGAATTCCTGTTCTTCGTAGCGACCGCCGGTCACGTCGTACTGGAAGAGTCGGCCGTGGCCCGAGTCGCGGTCGTAACCGGCGAACAGCGGTACCACGGCGAGTCCCTGCATGGCGGCAGGCAGGTGATTGCGCACCATCCGTCCGAGTTGGTTGGCCTTGCCTTCCAGGCTCAGCGCGGACCCTTCCACCTTCTCGTAGTGCTCGAGTTGGAGCTGGAACAACTTGACCATCTCCATGGCCGGTCCGGCCGTGCCCGCGATGCCCACCACCGAGTAGGCGTCGGCCGAGAACACCTTCTCGATACGCCGGTGGGAGATGAAGTTGCCCGCCGTCGCGCGGCGATCGCCGGCCATGAGCACCCCGCCGCTGTAGCGGAGCGCGACGACGGTGGTGCCGTGCGGGATCGCGAAGGCACCCGGAACACCCTCGGTGGGCACGGGTGCGCCGAGCCCGGTGCGTGTCACCAGGGTCGCGAAGTCGGGGCCGGGGTCGTCATTGATCTCGTACAGAGGAAGCGTCACGTCTGAGCAGGGTAGCGGGTTGCTACTCACCACCCTTTTGCACGTACGACTTCACGAACTCTTCGGCGTTCTCCTCGAGCACGTCGTCGATCTCGTCCAGCAGGTCGTCGAGTTCGGACTTGATCTTGTCGCCCGACTCGGCCCGTGCGGCGCTGTCGGCCTCGACCGGCGTCTCGCTCCGACTCGGGGTGCGGTGTTTCTGTTCTCGTTCAGCCACTTTGCGGTCTCCGTGTT
>DASSYG010000354.1:0-10453 GCA_035703405.1 Acidimicrobiales bacterium
CGTCGGGTCTGCCCAGCCGCAACGGCACCTTCACCGCCAACTTCCGGTGCGTCGTCCCGACCGTCGCGCTGACCACTCCCGCGCGACCTTCGCTGTACGGTCACGGATTGTTCGGCTCGGTCAACGAGGTGACCGCCGGCAACGTCCAGGACATGGCCGCGGAACACGACATGGTGTTCTGCGGGACGAACTGGGTCGGCATGTCCAACGACGACATCGGCACCGCAGCGGGGATCCTGGGCGACCTGTCGGGGTTCGCCAAATTGGCGGACCGCATGCAACAGGCGGTGTTGAACTTCCTGTTCCTGGGGCGGCTCATGAAGTCGAGTCCCGGCCTCGCTGCCGACGCGGCCTTCCAGAACGGTGAGGGGAAGTCGGTGCTCGCGCCGGGTCAGCTCTACTACGACGGCAACAGCCAGGGAGGTATCGAAGGGGGCGTGGTCACCGCGGTGTCGACCGATCTGACCCGATCGGTGCTCGGCGTGTCGGGGATGAACTACTCGCTGCTCCTCCCTCGGAGTACCGATTTCGAGCAGTTCGAGGCGATCATGAAGCCCGCGTACCCATCCGAGCTCGATCGGATGCTGGGTCTCGCGGCGGTGCAACTGGAGTGGGACCGTTCCGAGCCCGACGGCTACGCGAACCACATGACGACCGATCCGCTGCCGGGCACCCCGCAACATCAGGTGCTCCTGCAGGTCGCGCTCGGCGACCATCAGGTCAGCAACTACACCGCCGACACGATGGCCCGGACCATCGGTGCGAAGGCCCACTGCCCGGCATTCGACCCCGGGCGGCTCACCGACACCCGTCTGCTGTGGGGCATCGACTGCCTCGCGTCGTCATCGTCGACCGGTTCGGCGATCGTGTACTTCGACAGCGGCGTGCCGCTTCCGGTCCTCGCGAACGTGATGCCTCCCGACGGTCACGACCCGCACGAGGATCCCCGCAACGATGCAGCCGCCCGACGCCAGAAGTCGGCTTTCCTGCAGCCCGACGCAACGAGTCGGATCATCGATGTGTGCGACGGCGCCGCCTGTCACGTCGAGCAGCGCTAGTGCCGGTGAGTGTGGTCTACCCGGTCGGGTCGAACACACGTGCCACGAGCGCGCCGAACGGACCGCGCAGTTCGTTCAAGCGGTCGATCTCACCGGTGGCGACCGCTTCGGTGGCCAGCGCCACCAGCGCGGTGACCAGGGCCCGGATCGTGAACTGTTGTTCGTCCGGAGTTCCCGGCATCGGGGTGTCCGCGAGCAACGTGATGATCAGCTCGACGAACGAATCGATCGTCGCCCGGCGTTGTTCGATCACCAGCGGTCCGGTGGCGTAGACCTCGACGAGGAAGACCTTCGCCAGACTCGGCGACTGGCTGAGCAGTTCGAGGTACCACCCGATGAGGGTGTCGATACCACTGATCGGATCCAGGTGGGCTTCTTCGGTGGTCAACGATGTCAGTGCCGCATCCATCACCTGGCCGAGCATGTCGGTCACATAGGCGTAGGTGGCGCGGAAACAGTCGGCCTTGTCGTCGAACTGTTCATAGAACGTGGCCCGCGACACGCCGGCCCGGCTCAGCACGTCGCCGACCGTCGTCTTGACGTAGCCCTTGTCGGCGACGGCGTCGATCATGGCCGTGATCATCCGTGATCGCTGCGACTCGGCGACCTCGCTGCGGGACAACCCGTGCGGACCGCGGGGAAGTCGGTCGGCGGCTTTGGGCTCGGACACGTCCAGAGAGGCTACCGACCGGGCGCGCGACGATCGGCCCGGCAGCCTCGACGGCGAAGCAGTCGCGCCGCGATCAGCACCGCGGCCACGGCCGCGACGGTCGCCCGGTCGAGCGCCACTGATTCGAGCGCCGTTGCGACCGACACGGCCTCCACGACGTCCGTCGTATCCGGCACGAGCAGGCGCCCTCTGGCGATACAGACAGCAGCGAGGACATGCCGTCACCTTCGCCCGGATGTGACCCGGTGGCCAAGGGGGGAAACCCCCTGTTCGGGTTCGCTCTCCAGCGGAGCCGATACCATCACCCGACATGGCTCATCGACCGCTTGGCATGCCGACCGACGCCCCGCCCGAGGTGGTCCTGCCTGCCGAGGAGGATGCGGCTCGGGTCGCGCTCGACGATGCACTCGACGTCGCCGACCCCAGCGACCGGCGCGAGGCGGTGGCGGCGGTCGTGGCTGCACGACCGACGTTCCTCGACGCGTGGGCCGCGCTGGGTGAGCTGGGACGGGATCCCGTCGAGTCCTATGCGGCTGCTCGGGTCGGCTATCACCGTGGCCTCGACGCGCTGCGCAAGAACGGTTGGAAGGGTTCGGGTTTCGTGCGGTGGTCACACCCGGAGAACCGTGGGTTCCTCCGATGCGTGGCCCAGCTCGCCGACGCGGCCGAAGCGATCGGCGAAGTCGACGAGGTCGACCGGTGTCGTGGCTTTCTCAGGCAACTCGACCCCGACTGGCCGACCGTCGATCGATCGCGGTGAACCGTTCGCCGACGGCGGTGGCGGGATTCGCCGCCGACCGGACGCGAGCGTTGGACGCACAACTTCATGCGGGCATCGCGTGGTTTCGTGCTGCGGCGTGGATCTGGGTCGTGGCAGTGGCGGCACTGTCGACGAACCGGATGACCGACGCGGTGCTCGCCTGGGTCGTGATCGGCGTGGCTGGCGTGGTGACGTACTGGTTACTCCGCCGTCCGACCGGCGGCGCGATCGGTGGTGCGACCGGAACCGTCCCTGCGGTGGTGCTGGTGGTGGATCTGGCGATGGGGGCGCTGCTGTTGGCCGCGGACGGATGGGTGTATGCCGACGGCCGTCCCCAGTCGTTGGCCACCGCCTGGCCGGTCGCCGCGGTGTTGATGATCGGGGTGGCTCGCGGCGCGTCCGTCGCGGTGGGCGCAGCATGTGTGCTGGGTGTCGCCCGGGGCATCGGGTTGATCGGTATGTCGGGTGCGCCGGGTTCCTGGACGTTGAGCCAAGGGCTGTCGATCCTGTCCACCGTCGTGCTCTACGGGCTCGCCGGCGCGGCGGCTGCGACGGTGTCGCGGCGTATCCGGGCCGCTGAAGATCGTGCCGCACGCGCCGCGGCCCGTGAGGAGGTCGCCCGGGACCTCCACGATGGCATGTTGCAGACCCTCGCCGCGGTGCAGCGGCGCTCCGACGACCCCGCGCTCGTGCGCCTGGCACGGAGCCAGGAGGCCGACCTGCGGGTCTACCTGTTCGACCCCGAAACGGCCGGTCCGGCGCCGCACGTGTCGGCTCGGTCCGCGGTCACGAACGGGGTCGAGTCGACCGGGGTCGAGGCAACGCTGCGACGAGTGGTCTCAGAGGTGACGGCGCGCTGGGACATCACGATCCACCAGGCCTACGTCGCCCCGTTGCCCGCGCTCGACGTCGAGACGCTCGACGCGCTCGCGGGAGCGACGGGGGAGTGTCTGACCAACGTCGCCAAGCACGCCGGCGTGGAGGTGGCCAATCTGCTGGTCGAGGCCGACGGCGACTCGGTCGCGGTCACGGTGCGCGACCGCGGGTCGGGCTTCGATCAGGCCACGGTGACCCGGGGCGGCCTCGATCGTTCGGTTACGGCGCGGCTCGAACCGGTCGGAGGTGAGGTGGTGCTCACCAGCACACCCGGCCGGGGAACCGAGGTGTCGCTGACCGTGCCGCACCGACCATCCGTCGCACGACGACAGGTGACCGGACGATGAGCGAAGAACGAATCCGGCTCGTCGTGGCGGACGATCACGCGATCTGGCGGACGGGTATGCGGGCGGACCTGGGTGAGGCGTTCTGGGTCATGGCCGACGCGGCCGACGCCGCCAAAGCGATCGAACTCGTCGAGCGGCATCGTCCCGATGTGGTCGCCGCCGACCTTCGCATGCCCGAGGGCGGTGGCATTCGGGTGGCTGCGGAGTGCTCGTCGATCTGCCCGGTCGTGATCCTCACGGTGTCCGAAGCAGAATCGGACCTGCTCGACGCGGTCGCCGCGGGCGCTTCGGGGTATCTGCTCAAGTCGTCGAGCACCGAGGAGCTGCGCCGCGGGCTGTTCCGGGCAGCCGCCGGTGAACCGGTGTTCTCCCCCGGTCTGGCGGCGCTGGTGCTCGGTGACTTCGCGTCACCGGCGACCACCCCCGACGGTGAGAAGGTGCGCCCGTTGTCGCCGCGCGAACGAGAGGTGTTGCGTGAAGTGGCGTTGGGGTCGAGCTACCGCGAGATCGGCGAATCGCTGTTCATCTCCACCAAGACCGTGGAGAACCACGTCAGGAACATCCTCGACAAGTTGCGGCTGCGCCGGCGCAGCGAACTGATCCGTTGGGCGGTCCGACGCGGCATCGATGAGTGACGCCGTCGCCTGTGGCGTGCGTCAGCGGTCGAGGCGGAACACGGTGACCCCGCCGGCGGTCGTTCCCGGTGAACCGGTGAGGTCGGCGACGAAACGTTCGACCGCGGCCCGGCCCGTCGTGGGCCCGACGAGGATCGTGTTCACCTGGTGACGGGTGAGTTCTTCCCGGTACTGGGCGCGCTCTTCGGGCGTGATGGTGGTGCGCGCGTCGGGCGAACCCGATCCGAGTTCGTTGATCCGGAGGGCGACGTCGATGAGGGGTCCGTTGTGCAGCGGGGTGCCGTCGGGTCCCGGCGCGAACACGTTGCCTTCGATCATCGAGAAGCGGAAGCCTGATGCCGCCTGCCAGGCCATCGCGTCGGCCTCGAAGTAGGGCGAAGCCAGCACGACGGCGTCGTCGGGCAGCAGACGGTCCATCGCGGCGGTGTCGGTGAAGAAGGCCGGGGTGTGATCTTGGGTCACCCGGGCCGACGTCGGGGCGAGCGACGCGACCGCGAGAAGGGTCCCGCCGATCAACAGTCGCGACCGTGTCGTCGGTGGCAGGTCGGCGAGCGTGTCGAGGGCGACGGCCACGATGAGCCCGATGGCGAGATAGGCGACGAACATGAAGCGCCCGACGACGATGCTGCCGAACATCGGCAGGTGGTGCAGCACCCGCCAGGGGCCCGGGATGCCCGTTCGGTGGCCCGCGAACTGGACTTCGTTCCCGAACGAGAAGGCGACGAGCACGACGAGCACGACCGCCGACACCTGCACGGCACGGCGATGGCGCAGGGCCACGACCGCGACGACCAGGAACGCCAGCATCAACACGCCGACATAGGCGTTGCTCTCGTCGAGTCCCTGCCACCTCAGCGCCATCTCGTGGGCACCGGCGGTGTGGAAGAACTGGAAGGGCGACGGAACGACGAGCGTCTGCGCGTCGAGCACGTACTTCGACACGCCGGGCACACAGCACGCAGCGGCGCGCGGTCCGAAGAACTGGTACGCGAGAAACGGCGCGCCGACGACCGCGCCGATCCCGGCGGCGACGGCGAGACCACGGACACCATCGCGCCACGGCACGTCGGGGATCTTGCGGACCGCGAGCGCGAGCACCGCGCAGGTGAGCGCGCCGACGATCACCGAGATGAGCAGGAGCTCCTCCCCGGTCAGCAGTTGAGCGACGAATGCCAGACCGAGGATCGCGCCGACCACGACGGGTGAGCGGCGGCGCCGCACGAACAGCTCGTGGAAACACAGCAGCATGATCGGCGGCAAGACGGTGATCACCAGGTTCGTGTGCACGAGCATCTTGAGCGTCATGTACGGCGAAAATCCGTAGACGAGGCCACCGACGAATGCGGGGAGGCGGCGGTCGACGAAGCGGGCCAGCGCGGCCATCGCGAGCAGCGCACTGGCCACTGGCGCGCCCGCGTGGAGCAGGTTCCACGACAGGATCGGCCCGAACGCCCAGGTGAGGGGGGCCAACAGCAGACTCGGAAGCAGGATCGAGGTGTTCCAGAGCGCGTTGATGCCATCGGGGTACTGCACGACGGTGGGGTGCAGCGGGTTCAGGCCGTGACGGATCGCGTGGGGTACCCACTCGAGCCACCACATGAAGGCCTGTGGGTCGCCGTGCACCCCGATCCAACGCGTGGTGGGATGCCGCCACACGCCGCGGGTCAGCCACAGACTGCACGCCACGTACGCGACGACAGCCGGCGCCCAGCGTCGGATCGTCGCTCGAATGCTCGGTTGGCCGAGCGTCCCCGACGAGTCGAACTCGTCGCTGTCGGCCGCGTCGGATCTCACATCGGCGACGGCACCGGTCACGGCGCGGCGTCGCCCGGCACGGGATCGTCGGCGGTCACCTCGGAGAGCCTATTCGGGGTCACTCAGAGGGTCTCGGCCGACTCTGGAGGATGCGCCGATAGGCGCATCCGAGCCATGGGCACCGTGGCATTCTCTCCAAGCGAAGCTTGGACACAACTGAAAGCCCGACAGGACGTGGCCTGTCCGCGCAGCCTTTTTGGGGGATTTCCCCGATGGTCGAGACGCCGAATGTGCCTCATCGTGGGGGCATGTCACCACATCGACCCGGAAACGATTCCCACTTTGCCCATCTGCCGCCTCCGCCTTCCGGCGTGGCACAGCCGTGGTGGGAGCAGCCGCCGACCGACCCGTCCGGCGTCGCTTCGGCACCGCCGCGGCCACCGGTCCCGCCGCCGCCGCCGTCGGCCGCATTCGGCCCCGGCCCGTTCGGTCCGGCGCCCCAGGCTCCCGGCAATCGGGCGTCTGGCCGTCGGGTCGACATCGATGTTCGCAACCTGGTCCTCGGGCTGGGGGTGGCGAGCCTCGTCGCGGCGGCCGTGAGCTTCGTCGCGGTCAACTGGGACGCGTTCGACGCCACGATGCGGGCATCGCTGCTCATCGGGGTCACGGTCGCCTCGGTGGCACTGGGCACCATGGCACGGACCCGTCACCTCGGCGGTACGGCGACGGCGTTGTCGTGGTTGACGATGGTGTTGGCGTTCGTCGATCTGTTCGCGATCGAGCGGGCGGCGTTCGCCGGTGCGCCGTCGTTGGCGGTCACCGCGATCGGCGGCGGCGTGTTGTTTGCCGCGTTTTTGCTGATGGGCTGGTGGCAGCCCGGCGCGGCGATGCGGACGGGCGCAGCGGCCGCCTGGATGCTCGGATGGTGGTCGGCGTTCGGGTACTGGGAAGTCACCGGCCCGGATCTCTGGATGCTTCCGCCGGCGGTTGTGCTCGGGTGGTTGCAGTGGCGGACGAGCGCCGACAATCCCACGGCGAGTTCGTGGGAGCGCTACGGGGTCGCTCTGGCCGTTGCGGCGGGGCCCGCTGTGCTCACGGCTCTCGGTGATCCGAACACGGTGCGTCCGGTGCTGTTGATCGCGGTGGTGACGGTGGGTCTGCTCGTCGGTCTGCGGCTGCGGCAGCTCGCGCTGATCCGTGTGGCCGGGGTGAGCCTCGCCGTGCTGGTGGGAGCGCAGCTGGTGGATGTGCTTCGGGGAGTGCCGGGGTGGGCGGTCTTCGCCCTGGTCGGTGTGGCACTGCTCACCGTGGGTGCCGCGTTCGAGTATCGCCTGCGTCGCAACGGCTCGACCGACTCGGTCGAATGTCCGTGACCGGTAGGTGATGGTCGAAGGGTCCCGGCGGGTGGTCGGGGCCCTTCGACGTGCACCGGTCGGGGTGACTCAGCCGGTGTAGGACGGCATCGTCTGGACGGCGTGGGCGGCAGTGATTTCGTGAGAACCGACATGGACGCTCGGTGCAGCGGTGGTCGTGGGGGCCATGGTCGTGCCGGGGGCCCGAGTCGTCGGGGGCGGGGCCGAGGTGGGCGCCAAGGTGGTCACCGGGGTCATCGTCGTCGGGGCGACCGTGGTGGATGGCGCCACGGTCGTGATCGTCGCTGCGGGGGCGGTGGTTCCCGACGGTTCCGTGGTTCCCGGCGGTTCCGTGGTGGTCGGTGGCACGGTGGAGCTCGGTGGCACGGTGGAGCTCGGCGGGACGGTGGAGCTCGGCGGGACGGTGGTGGTCGTGCCGCTCTGGACGGTGACCGCAGCGACGTCGGTCGCCGGTATCACCGTCGCGCCGGTCGATCCGACGGCGGTCGCCGAGTTGGTGTAGACCCCCGGAGTCGCGGACACCTTCGCGGTGAACGTGAGACTGATCGAACCCGGGTCCGCCGTGGTGCCCCCGGGCACCGCATAGCTTCCCGACCAGGTGAGATCCTGACCGGCAACCGACGGATCGGCGGTGGAGACGCCGGTGGCCGTCCCGGCCACGTACGAGAAGCCGTCCGGCAGGTGGTCAGTGATCGACGACAGGCCGACAGCGCCGGTTGATGGGTTGTGGACGGTGATCGTGTAGCTGACGTTTCCGCCAGCGACGACGGTCGAAGGGGTCACCGTCTTGGTCACCGTGAGCGGTTGTACCCCGGCCGGTGAGAACACCATCAGATGCGAGAAGGTGGCCGAGGTGCCCGCGGCGATCGTCATGGACCAACTCAGACCGCCGCCGTTGTCGTACGGGCTGTCCTCGCCGCTGCCGGACCGGACCGTGTTCGGGAACGGCTGCATCGACCCGACATCGGCCCACACGGTGCCGTAGTAGTCGACGACGTAGCGGCTGCCGGCGGTGAGGGGATACCACTGTTCGATCCGGTCGGGATTCACCGAGTCGGGCTTGGCCTTGCAGGTCGGTGAGTCGTTCGGCCCGAGGATGCCGATGCCATCGTCGCTGTCCTGCAGGTAGCAGTCACCGGCCCGGTAGACGATGGCGTTCACCGTCGAGGTGGAAGTCACCTGCACCGAGGTCGCGATGGACTCCTGTCCGACGACGTAGGTGTCGGACTGGACCACGGTGAACGGTCCGCCCGTGACCGTGGTGACGACCGTGTACGGGTCGGCTGTCGTGCCCGTGCCGGTCGGTCCGGTCTGCGAGACCGGCGTCCATGCGACGTAGCCCGTGACATCGGTTGCGTTCTGGCCGGCATCGAGGTTCGCCGGTCCATAGAGATGGGTCCCGTCGGTCACGAAGGTGCCACAGTCCGCGTCGCTGAAGAACTCGCCGCTGCTGTCTCCGACATGGTTGGCCTGGCAGTTCAGATCCGGAGTGGTAGTGATCTTCGTGAGCGGTCCGGCGCTGGTGATGTCCGCCGCCGACGCGTTCGTGGAATGCTGCACGAAGAGCGTCATCGCCATCACCAGCGTGATCGCGGCGAGCACGACCTGTGACCTCACGATGTTGCGTCGATGATCCGGCTGTCTCATGGCTCTCCCATCAGCTTCTGGTGGCACGACGCGGTACTGGACGCGGGTGATCCGGCGGACCTGATCGTCCGCTACCGGTCGCTTGGCTGCATCGTGACAGTGAGGTGCCCGTTCGACACCGGGTAAATTCCCAGTTGTCGCCTACTTTGTCCGGCTCACCCCGGTGGCTTCGACCGGTCCGTCGAGATGCTCATTGAGCAGGTTGGTCATCTGCACGCGGGAATGCACGCCGAGCTTCACGTACACGTTCTCGAGGTGGTAGCCGACGGTTCTGGTCGAGATGATGAGTTCGGCGGCAACCTGCTTGTTGGTCATTCCCGAGGCGACGAGTCGAGCGACCCGTCGTTCGTGGGCGGTGAGCTGTCCGGGAGCGTGGCGCGCCGCGGCCCCGGCCGCCCCGATACGGTCGAGTTCTGCCGAAGTCGCCGCTTCCCATGGCATCGCGCCGAGGCCGGAGAACAGCTCCTGCGCTCGGCGCAACGCGGTGGCGGCATCGTCTTGTCGACCGGCCCGGATGAGCAGCCGACCGTGGACGAGTTCGAAGCTGGCGACATCGAAGGGACGTCCCGACGGTGACCCGGCGAGAACCGCCACGTTCTCCGCCGCCTTCGCTGCGATCTCGAGTCCTTGCTCGAGATCGTTCTCGGCGACCAGACGGGCACGTTCGCGTTCGAGTGCCACCATCGCGCAGAGGTGCCCTCGAGTTCGGGCGACGGCAGCAGCGGTGTCGATCACGGCTGATGCCCGCTCGAGATTTCCGACATCGATGAGGGCCGCCGCGAAGACCGGTTGCCAGGATTGCACGCCGGGCTCGCGCACCCCGTCGAGGTGGCCGATGGCGGCGATCGCCTCGAGGGCGGCGATGGCTCCGGAGAAGTTCCATCGGGCCGTGGCCAGTCGTGCTCGACCCAGCGCCGTCCACAGTCGGTTCGGAATGTCGACATCGGTGGCAATCGCCGCCTCGGCTTGGTCGAGATGCGCCGCGGCAGCCGCGAAGTTGCCGCGTTGGGCATGGGGGTAGGACGCGACGGCGTGCAGCATCGGAAGCGCCCACACGTTGCCCAGATCGCGGGCTATCGCGGCACCGTCTTCAGCGGTCACGATCGCCTCGTCCCATCTCCCGGCGTGATACGCCGCATCAGCCAGATACTGAGCTGCATAGAGCTGGGAGTGGATCGGCCCGCGTCTACGGGTGGCGCGAGCGACCCGCGACAGGTCGTCACGTGCGGCGGCGAGCTCTCCGTGCCAAAGCCGGAGTACGCCGCGACCGAAGAGTTGGTCGAGCTCGGCCGGGGTGGGCGCGCCGTTCGGTTCGGGAATGCCCGACAGCAA
>DASSYG010000043.1:0-7537 GCA_035703405.1 Acidimicrobiales bacterium
CGTGCTTCGACGGGTTGGCGATCACGAGGTCGGGTTGGGTCCAGCCCAACGTGGCCTCGATCCCTGGGCGCACGCCGTCGGGCAACACACCGTGCCGGGTCGACGACGGAATGTCCAGACCGGATTCGTAAGCCGCCTCGAACAGTGCGGCGGCGATCAGATCGGTGCCTCCACCCGAGATCCACGTCGGGCCGTCGGCGGTGGCCACGTCCGCGCGGACGAATCGTCGGTCCGGGCTCGGCGGTCCGATGACTTCGCTCAGCGACAACTCCGCGCCGGGCATGATGATCCGACCACTCAGCAGGGGAAGGGCGCGTTCGACGTTGGTGAGTTGACCCTGGCGGCCGGGGATCGGTACGACGAACTGGCCGGTTCCCACACCGGAGTCCGTCGGGGTCGGAACCGTAGTCGTGGTCGTCGAGGTCGTCGAGGTGGTCGACGTCGACGTCGACTGTTCGTCGGGCGCGGGCGGCGCCTTGGGTGCGCCGGGCTTCCACAGCACCTGGGTCTGGGAGGGCAGCCCTGCGCCGAGCAGGGTCGTGATCCCGAGTGCCCGGGCGCGGGCCGTGGTGAACTCCGGCGGCACCTTCACCAACGGCAGGTCCACGCCGGGCGCGTCGGTGTCGAGAGCCTCCAGGATGGCGTCGCCCGAGGCGGCCGAACAACAGCTCAGACCGTCGACCTGGGGCACCAGGAGCACCCGGGAGCCCTCCACGGTGAACGTGGCGGCCACCGGGCGGGTGACGACGCTGCCGAGTTGTTGCCGGAGGGCCGGGAGCACCAGATCGGCATCGAGGGCGAGCTTCGCGTGGCGAGCTCCTTCGGGAAGGATCGAGGAGATCCAACTTCGCAGCATCGCCGGCGTCGCGGTCATCGACTTGCCGGGAATGGTGAGGTCGACGCTGCGGTCGGTCAGGGTGCGGGCCTGGGCCGCGAGCAGCTCGATCTCGTCGTCGGACACGACCGGTTGGATCGTCTCGTCGACCAGCGGCACGCGCAGTGGCAGTGTTCCGTCGCGCGCGACCCGTTCGATCTGACCCGCGACCCGGTCGGGCTCGAAGCCGTTGCCCGTGGCACCCGGGCTGGTGCCGATCGCATCGACCGAACCCACGACCTTCGGTTCGGTCACCGGGGTCTGCCCGGGAAGACCGGCCAATGCCCGGGTCAACTTGGTCCGGTCCAGACTCACCGTCACTGGCACCCGCCGGGGGGTGAACCACGACGTCAACCAGTACAGCGGGCGCAGCGGCGCCGGGTCGTGGCGCGCCACCTGTCGGGCCGATCTCGAGGTCGCGCCGGTGTCGAGGTGGAGGCCGATCTCGGCTGCCGACATCGGATAGGAGCGCCCGTCGATGACGAACTCGACGGTTCCCTTGCCGTATTCGGCGTCGGCCTTCTCCAGCGCCTGGTCCAAACCGGCGCCTGTCGTCCGCCCCACGTCGACGTTCTCGATCGTGACGTTGCGGGCCACCCGGTCGCCGAGCGAGCCGTAGTCGACGGCCCAGGCGGTGACGAGACCTATGACGATGACGATCAGCCCGATCGTGAACCAACCACGCCAGGTCGGTTTCCGGAGGCGCAGCCGTCGGCGCTTCATCGCCGGACGAGGGTCGTCGCTGGTGGGCATGAACCCGTCATTCTCCCACGTGAGGGAGCACTTCCAACGCCAGCTCGGTCGCGTCCGATCAATCTTCGAGCGGCGAAGAGATCACGTAGAGGTACGGGTCGACTCGACGGCTCTTCTCCAATCCCCACCGTTCCCCCTGAGCAGCGCTGACCCCGGGGATGTCGAAGATCGGCCAGGTCCATCTCGCCGGCCACGTCGCAAGAACCTGCACGAACCTCGGGTCGTTCACGAGTGCCCCGGAACGCGACTTCGGATCTCGAAAGATCGCCGCCGCAGCAGTGTCGAGTTGCCGCCGTCCCGCCGCCGTGGTGGCGGCCCGATCTCCGACCTTCAGGGATGACAACGATGCGGCCCAGTTCTTCATCTTTGCATTCACTGCGGCGAACTCTTCCTGGCTCATGGCAGTGGGAATGCGGATTCGGCCGACCAATCGGCCACCCTCGGGCACACCAGGGGACTGTCTGAGGCTGACCTTCGCCACCTCGTCACCGCGTACAGCACGCGATGTCCCGAACTGCTGGATCTCATAGGACCCCGGAAAGCGTGCGCCCACACCCGCATCCTGAAGTCCGAGGACCACGCTCGGCTGGTAACGCTCCAACAGGATCTTCGCGTCGACGACGACCGGGCCATCGCTGCCGGCGAATCCGGTGGCGACGGCGCTGCGGATGTCGCGCGCCGGTCCGATGGTTTCGGCAAACGTGTCGACGTCCTTGAAGGGCACAGCCAGTGCGACGACGACGACAACCAGAGCGGTGGCGCCGCCCAGGACGAAGCGGTCCCGCTCTAGGAGCGGACGCCGGACCCGCGGCATCGCTCGCACGAGCCCCCACAGAATGATGAACCACAGAAGGGCCGCAAAAGGCCACAGCCCACGGAAGTACACGGGGGCGAATCCGATCGGGCTGGGATCGAGCAAGGCCGTTACAAAGAACGTCAGCCAGGCCACCATCCCGAATGAGATACCCGTGACTATGCACCAGTCACGTCGCCGGATCGCAAGTGAGACGGACAACCCCGCGAGGCCGAGCAGGGTCAGTGCCCACAGGACGCGCCAAGCGAGTGGCGCACCGCCGCCGCTGGAGCTGAAGGGCAGATGCGCATAGGTCGGGGGAAGCCACCACGGTGGCGTCGCGGTGACGGCGGCCACCACGCCTGCTGATCCCGTGAGCGACGTCCGGCCCCCGTTGACGGCACCGTCGTTCGCTTCCCCGTTCACGAACGCGTGAACGAGCTTGCCCATGTTGCCCGTGCCGGCGACCTGGTCGATCGCCGGTGGAATCCAGAGCACGACTGCCAGCAGGATTGCTGCCGCCAACCATCTCTTTGCGACTGGCCGTGGCGTCTCGTCGGTGGTGGTTTCGGCGGTGTGGACCCTTCTCAGCCGAACAAACCACACCGCCAGTGCCCATGCCCCGATCACCGGTACGACGAGTGAGTACTTCATCGTGCCCTGCATCAGGTAAGTACCGCTGATCACCAGGACGACCAGTGCCGGCGTGTCGCGATCGGCAACCGACCAGGCGGCCACGAAGAAGCAGAACACGACCAGGACCCCGACGTGATGCTGACTCGGGTCGACCATGGCCTGGCTCCCTATCGTCCAGAGGACCGATGCGAGAGCGATAGAGGCGACGATTGCGCCGCGTTCGCCGACGCGTCGTCGGATGAGCCATATCGCTGTGGCGCACGCGATCGAGTTGACGACCGCAATTCCGAGCAGGATTCCCCAGGTAGTGCCCAGGAAGTGGACGGGCGTTGCCAGCAGGTACCACTCGAACGCGCCGAGAAAGGAGTAGTGCTGATCCGCTTTGAGCGACGTGCTCGCGGCGAGACCGATGAGGGGGGGGTGGGCCGAGAACACGTCGCGAATCCGGACCGCTGCGGTGGCCGCATCCCAAGTGGGTTCCCAATCTGCGAGACCGTTCCGGATCGCCGAGATCACGATCGGGGTGATCGTTGCCGCGATGACGCCCCGATACAACCAGCGAAGTCCTCTATCGGTTGTTGCGGGACGATGGCCGTTGGCGTCGGACATGTGTATGGCACTCTCCCATGTCAGGGGCGCGACTTCGCTGGCGCCGTCGGACATTCTGCCGCACGGTCCGGCCACGTCCTGTCGTCGGCAGTACGATCGAGCCGTGTGGCGCGCTCGGCGCTGCGCATCTGCGAACGAAAAGGGGTCTGTGGATGAGCGAGTTGTGCAAGGGACGTGTCTGTGTGGTGACCGGCGCGGGACGTGGCATCGGGCGAGAACATGCGCTGTTGCTGGCCGAGCACGGTGCAAAGGTCGTCGTGAACGACCTGGGTGGCTCGATGGACGGTGAGGGTCACCAGACCGGGCCCGCCCACGACGTGGTCGCCGAGATCGTCGCGGCCGGTGGCGAAGCTGCAGCGAACACCGACGACATCTCGACCTTCGACGGCGCGAAGAAGCTCATCGACCAGGCGCTGGAAACCTTCGGCGACCTGGATGTGGTGATCAACAACGCCGGGATCCTGCGGGACCGGATGTTGACGAACATGACCGAAGCCGAATGGGACGCGGTGATCAAGGTGCACCTCAAAGGCACCTTCGGCCCGAGCCACTTCGCGGCCGCGTACTGGCGGGACCGCTCCAAGGCCGGTCACGATGTCGACGCTCGCATCATCAACACGTCGTCGCCGTCGGGCATCTACGGCAACATCGGCCAGACCAACTACGGCGCAGCGAAGGCCGGCATCGCCGCGTTCACGGTCATCGCCTCGATGGAACTCGCCCGCTACGGCGTGACGGTGAACGCGATCGCTCCCGCGGCACTGACCCGGATGACCGAGAACCTGGGGATGGGCAAGGCAGACGAGGAGACCAAGGAGAAACTGTCACCGAAGTGGATCGCTCCGATCGTGTGCTGGCTGGCCTCGGCAGAGAGTGCCTCGGTGACCGGTCGGGTGTTCGACGTGACCGGTATGGAGTTGGCGGTGACCGAGGGATGGCACAAGGGCCCGACGGCTCCTGCCCGACACGATCCCGAAGAACTCGGCCCGTTGGTCCTCGATCTCGTGGCGAAGGCACGTCCCAACGCGGACATGTTCGGTCACGACCGCACCGAGGGCTGAGCGGTGCCGATCGATCCCGATGCCGTCGGCGCCAAGGGCGAGCCGACCTCGCGCTCGTGGGACTCCCGGGACGTGATGTTGTACGCCATCGGCGTCGGCGCGGGCCTCGATGAGCTGGCGTTGACCACGGAGAACACCCAGGGGGTCGACCTGGTCACGTTGCCGTCGATGGCGGTCATCCTGGGTGGTGGCATGAACGCACTCGCCGACATCGGATCGTTCAATCCGGTTCTGCTGGTCCACGGTGGCCAGGCCTTCACGGTCCACGCGCCGATTCCCACGTCGGGCACGGTGACCACCGTGGGCGAGGTGACCGCGATCTGGGACAAGGGCTCGGGTGCGGTCGTCGAGGTGACGTCATCGTCGAAACTCGAAGGATCCGACGATGTGCTGTTCTCGAACACGACGTCGATCTTCCTGCGGGGTGAAGGTGGTTACGGCGGCGATCGGGGACCGTCCGGGCCTCAGAACGAGCCGCCGGATACAGCCGCGGAAGATCAGATCGTGTTGTCGACCCGCGACGATCAGGCGCTCCTGTACCGCTTGTCGGGCGACCACAATCCGTTGCACTCGGATCCGTCGTTCGCCACGGCGGCCGGATTCGATCGCCCGATCCTGCACGGTCTGTGCACCTACGGGTTCACCGGTCGGGGTCTGATCCAGGGGCTCTGCGACGGCGATGCGACCCGACTGACGTCGATGGAGGGCCGCTTCTCGTCACCGGTGTACCCCGGTGAGGCGCTCACCGTGCGGATGTGGCGAACGGGCGACGGCGAAGCGGTGTTCACCACACATGGAGCAGACGACCGGATCGTGATCTCCGCCGGCCGGACCACCTGGAACGACTGACCGGGCGCGACACTAGTGTCAGTCGTCCAAGGCCACTGATCGGGCCGTCGAGCACAGGGAGCCCTCGTTGGGGGATTCGTTCACCCATCTGCATCTGCACACCGAATACTCGATGCTCGATGGTGCCGCGCGGATCGGTGACGTGGTCGCGGCCGCAGCCGCCGACGGCCAGCCGGCGATCGGGATCACCGACCACGGCAACATGTACGGGATCCTGGACTTCTACAAAGCGTGTCGCGACCACGGGATCAAGCCGATCCTGGGGACCGAGGCCTACCAGGCGTACGAATCCCGGGCCGAGCGTCCGTCGCGGCGGGGTCGCGTCGACGATTCGGGAGGCGACGTCGAGGGCAACCGCAAGCTCTACTACCACCTCACGCTCCTGGCCGAGAACGGCACCGGATACAAGAACCTGATCCAACTCTCCAGCCGGGCCTACCTCGAGGGCTACTACTACAAGCCCCGGGTCGACTGGGAGCTGCTCGAGTCTCATCACGACGGCATCATCGCCACCACAGGCTGTCTCGGGGGCCAGGTGCTCCAGGCGCTGCTGGCCGACGACTTCGACGGTGCCCTGGCCAAGGCGGCCCGCCTCCAGGACATCTTCGGACGCGACAACCTGTTCGTCGAACTGCAGGATCACGGCCTGCCCGATCAACGTCGGACCAACCCCCGATTGCTCGAAATCGCCCGGAAGATCCAGGCGCCGCTGCTCGCCACCAACGACAGTCATTACACCCACCGCGGTGACGCCACGGCGCACGACGCGCTGCTGTGCGTGCAGACCGGGTCACTGATGAGCGACCCGAACCGCTTTCATTTCGATGGTGACGAGCACTTTCTCAAGTCCGCCGCCGAGATGCGCGACCTGTTCTCCGAGGTCCCCGAAGCGTGTGACAACTCGCTGTGGATCGCGGAGCGCTGCGATGTCGAGATCGAGTTCGGCAAGCCGTTGCTTCCGAACTTCCCGTTGCCCGAAGGCTTCGCTGATGACGCCGCGTACCTGCACCATCTCACGTTCGAGGGCGCGAAGAACCGCTGGGGTGACCCGCTGCCCGATGCGGTCGTCGAACGATTGGCATTCGAACTCAAGGTCATCGGCGACATGGGGTTCTCGTCGTACTTCCTGATCACCTGGGATCTGATCCGTCATGCCAAGTCCCACGACATCCGGGTCGGTCCGGGGCGTGGCTCGGCCGCGGGTTGCGCGGTGGCGTACTGCCTGGAGATCACCGAGCTCGACCCGATCCGGTACGACCTGCTCTTCGAGCGCTTCTTGAACCCGAGCCGCATCTCGATGCCCGACATCGACATGGACTTCGACTCACGCTGTCGAGACGAGATGATCCGTTATGCAGCCGAGCAGTACGGACGGGACCACGTCGCCCAGATCATCACGTTCTCCCAGATCAAGGCCCGGGCGGCAGTACGCGACGCCGCGCGGGTGTTGGGCGAGCCCTATGCGGTAGGCGACCGGATCGCAAAAGCCATGCCGCCATTGATCATGGGACGTGACACCCCGCTGTACGCGTGCCTCGAACCACATCCCAAGTACGCGGACGGCTACAAGATGGCGTCGGAATTGCGCCAGATGTACGACGACGAACCCGGGGCACGGGCCGTCATCGACGTGGCGAAGGGACTCGAAGGGCTGCGTCGCCAGGACTCCATCCACGCCTCGGCGGTGGTGATCACCAAGGATCCGCTCACCGACATGCTGCCCATCCAGCGCAAACCCGAGGCCGGGAAGGACCCCGAGGACGCGCCGGTGGTGACCCAGTACGAGATGCACGGCGTCGAGGAACTGGGTCTGTTGAAGATGGACTTTCTGGGTCTGCGGAACCTGGACGTGATCGCCGACGCCTTGGATGTGATCGAGGCGTTCCGCGGTGAGGTGCTCGACATCGACACCATTCCCCTCGACGACGCGCCCACCTATGAACTGCTGCAGACCGGTGAGAC
>DASSYG010000080.1:0-4020 GCA_035703405.1 Acidimicrobiales bacterium
GGCGACAACATCGGTGTGTTGCTTCGGGGGACGCGGCGGGATGATGTGGAGCGGGGGCAGGTGCTGGCCAAGCCTGGGTCGATTACGCCGCATACGGAGTTTTCGGCGCAGGTGTATGTGTTGAGTCGTGAGGAGGGTGGCCGTCACACGCCGTTTTTCAATAATTATCGTCCGCAGTTTTATTTCCGGACCACGGATGTGACGGGGGCGATCACGTTGCCTGAGGGTACTGAGATGTGTATGCCGGGTGACAACACCGAGATGACGGTGGAGTTGATCCACCCGATCGCGATGGATGAGGGTTTGCGGTTCGCGATTCGTGAGGGTGGCCGGACCGTGGGCGCCGGCCGCGTCACCAAGATCCTCAGCTAGCGACCGACCAGCGACAATCGTCCCGTGCCGACGTCGTCCGACGTCGGCGCCGGTCGTTCGAAGACTCACCAGTGACAAGGAACAGCAATGGCAAAGGCCTCTGACAAGCGCATCGCCGTCACCCTCGAGTGTCAGGTTTGCAAGCGCCGCAACTACATCACCACGAAGAACAAGGTGAACAACCGCGAGCGCATCGAGATGAAGAAGTACTGTCGGTGGGATCGACAGCACACCACGCACAAAGAGACCCGCTGACCCACCGGGACGACGTGCCCGAGCCTGACGACCGGACACCTGCGTCGGCGAGTCGCGGCCGTAGCCTGCTGGCACGCGCCGATCACGACACCCTCGTCGACGCGGCCCGCGGCGGTGACCGGGGGGCGTTCGACGAGCTGGTCCGCCGCACCTACCGCGAGACCTACACCCTGGCATTGCGCCTGGTCGGTGACCCCGACGACGCACGCGACGTCACCCAGGAGTCGTATCTCCGCGCGTTCCGGGGACTGAAGTCGTTTCGTGGCGACGCCCAGTTCACGACCTGGCTGTACCGGATCACCGCCAACCGCGCCGCCACCCATCTGCGGCGACGGATCCGAAACCGACACGATCCCCTCACCGACGACCTGTGGGCCTCCGAGGTGACCGACGGTGCACCGGCGCAGATCGAACTCCGCCACGAACTGACCCAGGCGCTGAACACGCTGCCGCCCAAACTGCGATCGGTCGTGGTGCTGCGCGACGTGTACGGGCTCCCTCACGCCGAGATCGCTCGCGAATTGTCGATCTCGGAATCCGCCGCGAAGGTTCGGTTGCACCGGGCCCGCAAGAAGCTCCGGGGTGAGCTGTTCTCCCCCGACGGGAGACGGTCACTGCCACGCGACGTCGACGGGGAGACCGTCCGTGCGGTGTGAAACGCTCGACCGCCGCTTGTCTGCGACGTTCGAGGACCCTTCGTCGTTCCGGGGAGACCTCGAAGTCCACGTTGCCGAGTGTCTGCGCTGCCAAGCCGAGCTAGCCCGGTACAGGCGACTTCGCTTCGAACTCGCCAACCTCAGGTCTGAGCCGGCGATCGATGCCGACGGGCTGCTCGAGGACATTTTCGGAACACTCGACGCTTCCACGCAGGCACGCCTCCTCGCTCGGCGAGGGCGACAAGCCCTCTGCACGCTGGTGGCTGCCGCCGGCGCAGCCGGCGCGATCGTCGTGGTCGGTCGGGTGCGGAGTCGACGCCTGGCCGGGTGAGGGCACCCCACCGGTCGCTGTCGGCGCTCGGGATGCCGAGTGAGGTTCGCTGCGGGTCGGGTGCTAACGTTTGTGAGGGTCGACCCCCCGAGGGCAGTAGCTCAACTGGTAGAGCACCGGTCTCCAAAACCGGCGGTTGGGGGTTCAAGTCCCTCCTGCCCTGCATCATCGTGGAGTGGTCGGTGCCGATTCCGGTTCCGTTCCGCTCCACTCGAAATCTGCCCATTCGGCACACCTGCAAGCCAACGGAAGCAAGGACGCGATCGCCCGTGGCGATGAACCGAGAGACGAGACGGATGCTTCAGCGCCAGGGTTCCCTGGACGCTGACGGCAGCCCAGTCGCATCTGCGAAAGCGAAGAAGCGTGGGTCGCCCCAGACACCCAAGCCGACCAAGTCCGAGCCGCGCCTCGGGCCGATCAAGTGGATCCGCCGCTACGTCCGGGAAGTCATGGCGGAGTTCCGCAAGGTCGTGTTCCCGACACGCGACGAGGTCCGGAACTATTCGATCATCGTGATCGTCTTCCTGGCCATCACGATTTCGGTGATCGGCCTACTCGACTACGGCCTGTCCAATCTCGTGCTGAAAGTATTCACCTGATGAGTCCCGAACCCGCAGAAACCACCGTCGCACCCGCAGTGCTCGGCACCCCCGTCCCGACGGATGCCGGCTCGGTGGACACCGGCTCGATTGACGACGCGCCCGCCGAGGACGTCGCCGTCGAGGCGACCGGCGGCGACTCGATCGAGGAAACCCCGACCGATACCGAGCAGACGTCGACCGACGCCGTCGAAGCGGTCGCATCGACCGAGGACGACTCCGAGAGCGACGACCGGCCGCCGGTCAGCCCGTTCGACCGACCGGGGCGCTGGTTCGTGGTCCACACCCAGTCCGGCTACGAGAAGAAGGTCAAGCAGAATCTCGAAGCCCGGACGTCGTCGATGAACATGGAGGGCCACATCCACGAAGTGGTCATTCCGATGGAAGAGGTCGTCGAGTTCAAGGGCGGCCGCAAGGTCGTCTCGAACAAGAAGATGTTCCCCGGCTACCTGCTGGTGCGCTGCGACCTCGACGACGACTCGTGGTACGTGATCCGCAACACGCCGGGCGTCACCGGCTTCGTGGGACAAGGCTCCAAACCGTCCCCCCTGCCCCGACGTGACGTCGAATCCTTCCTGAGCGTCAAGCCCGAGGGCGCCGACGCCGCAGCCAAACTCGGCAAGCCGCGCATCGACTTCGAACTGGGCGAGACCGTCCGGGTCAAAGAAGGCCCCTTCGCCGAGTTCTCCGGTGAGATCGTCGAGATCAACGCCGACCAACTCAAGGTCAAGGTGCTCGTCAACATCTTCGGCCGGGAGACCCCGGTCGAGCTCGACTTCGCCCAGGTGGCGAAGCTGTAGCTCACCTGTCCCGCAGCCACGCGGCGCTCGGATGGTGCCACGGCACCCCTGCCGCCTAGGCTCGCATGTCCCCGAATATCGAGTTCCGCCCGGCACGGCGCCGCGGTGTGCGAAGTGAGGAATTTCCATGGCCAAGAAAAAGGTCGCCGCGGTCATCAAGATCCAGATTCCCGCGGGTCAAGCGACGCCGGCTCCCCCGGTGGGCACGGCCCTCGGTCCGCACGGCATCGCGATCATGGACTTCTGCAAGGAGTACAACGCCGCCACCGAGTCTCAACGTGGCACGGTCGTGCCGGTCGAGATCACCGTCTTCGAGGACCGCTCGTTCACGTTCATCCTCAAGACCCCGCCGACGCCGGTGCTGCTCCGCCAGGCCGCAGGGCTCGACAAGGCCGCACACGCCCCCGGGCGTGAAGAAGCCGGTTCGGTCACTGAGACCCAGGTCGCCGAGATCGCGACGACCAAGCTGCCCGACCTGAACACCGTCGACCTCGAGTCGGCCAAGCAGCAGGTCCGAGGCACCGCCCGTTCCATGGGCATCAAGGTCGTCTGAGCAACAACCACCATACGTGACCGGGACGACCTCGCCCGGCACGACCCACCCAGAAAGAGGGAGCCGACATGGCGCAAGGCAAGAACTACTCGAACGCATCCAAACGCTACGACCATGACCGTCTGCACCCGGGCACCGAGGCGGTTGCTCTGGTGAAGTCGCTCGCGAGCGCATCGTTCGACGAAACCATCGACCTGGCCGTGCGGCTCGGCGTCGACCCACGCAAGGCCGACCAGATGGTGCGAGGAACCGTGGCCCTGCCTTCGGGCACCGGCAAGGACGTCCGCATCGCGGTGTTCGCCGCCGGGACGGCCGCGGATGACGCCCGCGCCGCCGGTGCAGATGTGGTCGGGTCCGACGACCTGCTCGCCGAGGTCGAAGGTGGACGCCTCGACTTCGACATGGTGATCGCCACGCCGGACCTGATGGCCCAGGTCGGTCGTCTCGGTCGGGT
>DASSYG010000110.1:0-4573 GCA_035703405.1 Acidimicrobiales bacterium
CGTTGAGCCTCGACCTGTCGCCGACCGGTCTGGCGGTGACGCCGAACAACGGGCTGTTGATCTCGTCGGGTCACGTCGTGTACCGCCTCGACCACCCCGGCCAGGCAGGTGCTACGACCCTTCCACCCGCGACATCGACGACGGCTCCCGCGACCTGACTGCTCGGCGTGCCCGCGGGCAGCTCCCCGAGCAGTCTCGCCCGCTGCCCCGAAACCTGGAGCGATCTGCCGGTCACTGTCTGAAATGTGTAGTGGATTGCCGCTCATAGCGGCTTTTCGCTCCAAATTTCGCAGGAGTGGGTCCGGAGTGACGCATGGAAGACTGCTGACGTGCGACGAGAGGAGCCTGGGTGGACGGCGGCGGATGTGCCCGAAGGGCCGTACTTCCACGGCTCGCGGGCCGAGTTGTGGCCGGGGGAGGCGCTGGTGGTGTCCGAGGCGGCCGATCTGCCCGGCACCGAGCGGGGGCGGCGTCGCTGCTGGGCCACGACATCGTGGGACGCGGCGCTGCAGTACGCGCGGCTGCGCAATCAGGCGACGAGCGGCACGCTGTTCGTCTACGAGGTCGAACTCGACGACGCTGAAGTCGACACCGACATCTACCGCTCACCTTGCCGCCCGGGCGAAGTCGCCTCGGTGATGGCGCCCAGCGGACGCGTCGTACGGTTGGTGCACCGACAACCGGCATGACGGGGACCAAAGTCGATGAAGCACACTCGACAGATTCGGTCCCGTAGGACTTAGCTCCGATTTTCACGGGCGCCTTTAGGCTGAGACTCGTGAACGACGACGTGGAGCACCCGACCGACCACGGGGCAGGCGACGATGCGTGACTCGGATTGGAACATCGATCCGGGCGTGTCACCGCCGACCCGGGACGACGCCTGGTACCCGACCGCGGGTCGGCCGTCGCCTTGGGGCGATCCACCTGGGGCGCCTCCTCCGGCTGCCCCGCCGTTCCCCGCGTCCACCCCGGTGCCTTCCCCTCCCTCCCTCCAGCACCGGGGTGGGCCGGGACGCCTCGTCGGCTCGTTGGCCATCGGGGTCGTCCTGGCCCTGTGCATCGGCTTCTTCGCCGGCCGGGCGACCTCGTCCCATGCTCCGAGTGCCGCCGTCGCCGACGCGCTGGCGAACGCGCAGGTCACTCCAGCCGGTACCAAGTCGACCCCGCTCACGGGCAAGGAACCAGAGCCGGTCGCCGCCGTGGCCAAGGCGCTCTCACCGGCTGCGGTCCAGCTCCAGGGTTCACAGGACCTCGGGTCGGGGTTCATCTACGACTCGAGTGGCTTGATCCTCACCGCCGCACACGTGGTGTCGGGTAACGACACGATGACCGTGCGTCTCAACGACGGCACTCAGGTGAAGGGCACGGTCGTGGGTTCTGACGCGGCCACCGATGTCGCCGTGGTGCGCATCGACGTCGGCCACAAGCTGCCGGTCGCCCAACTCGCCCTCGACGAGCCCGTCGAGGTCGGCCAGATGGCGATCGCCCTCGGGAGCCCCTACGGGCTCACCCAGAGCGTGACCTCGGGGATCGTCAGCGCGGTGAACCGGACGGTTCCGACCGCGCCGAACAACACGGTCGCGTTGATCCAGACCGATGCGCCGATCAACCCGGGCAACTCGGGCGGCATGCTCGCCAACCGTCACGGCCAGGTCATCGGTGTCAACGACTCGATCATAACCGGCTCGTCGTCGGGCGGCGAGGCCGGAAACGTCGGCGTGGGGTTCGCCATCCCCATCGATCTCGCCAAGTCGGTCGCCGACAAATTGGTCGCCGGCAAACCGATCGAGTTCGGCTTTCTCGGGGTGCAGACCAAGAACGCGGACGGCTCACGGGTCGGGGGATTGATCGCCGAGGTCGAAGCAGGCAGCCCGGCGTCCGAGGCCGGTCTGCAGACCGGCGATGTGGTCGTCAAGGTCGACGACTCACCAGTGGCCAGTGGCACCGACCTCGCGGCGGCGATCCGGGCGCGCAAGCCGGGCGACAAGGTCAAACTCTCGCTGTTTCGTGACGGGAACGAGCAGCAGGTGACGGTGACCCTGGGCCAGTCGCCGGGCTGAACGCCTGCGCAGCAGACGCCACTACACTCGAACGCCTCATGGAAATCTGGCTTCCGATCCTGATCATCGCGGTCGTCCTCGTGGGGATCGCCGGGTTCGTCTTCGTGCCCCGTCGAGGTGCCGATGTCGGTGACGAGCCGCCGGCGAGGTCGAGCGGCGTCGTTGTCGAGGAACGGCCCGTCGAGCAACAGCTTGCCGAAGACCTGCAGGTCGAAGAACCGGTCGTCGAAGAACCGCCGGTCGAGGCGCCCGTCGAAGCGGTCAAGCCAAGCCTGCGTGACCGACTCGCCAAGGCTCGGGGCACGGTCTCGGGCTATCTGGCGTCGGTGGTCGGCCGGTCCGGGATCGACCAGGCGACGTGGGACGAACTCGAAGAGGCCCTGATCCGCGCCGACGTGGGAGTGACCCTCACCACCGAGATCCTCGACGGTGTCCGCGCCCAGGTCGATGCCGAGGCGATCAAAGAACCCGAAGTACTGCTCGAGGTCCTGCGCGCGGACCTGACCGCCCGCCTCGAATCGATCGACCGCACCCTGCACCCACTCGGCGACGGCACGAGCGTGTGGCTGCTCGTCGGCGTGAACGGCGTCGGCAAGACCACCACGGTCGGCAAGTTGGGGGCGCGCTATGCCGGACAGGGCCACCAGGTCGTGATGGTCGCGGGTGACACATTCCGGGCCGCCGCCGCCGAGCAGCTCGAGACCTGGGCCGAACGCTGTGGTGCCCAGTTCGTGCGTGGCGCCGAAGGGGCAGATCCCTCCTCGGTCGTGTTCGACGGGATCGAAGCGGGCACAGCGCGGGGCGCGGATTTGGTTCTCGCGGACACCGCCGGGCGCCTGCACAACAAGGCGAACCTGATGGACGAACTCCGCAAGGTCCGGCGTGTGGCCGACAAGGCACCCGGCAACGTCACCGAGGTACTCCTCGTGATCGACGCCACCACCGGACAGAACGGGCTCGCCCAGGCCCGCGTGTTCACCGAGGCGACCGACGTGACCGGCGTCGTGCTCACCAAGCTCGATGGTTCGGCCAAGGGCGGCATCATGCTGGCGATCCAGTCCGATCTCGGCATCCCGGTCAAGCTCGTCGGTCTGGGTGAGACCGCAGACGACCTCGTCGATTTCGAGCCGGCAGAGTTCGTCGACGCCCTGCTCAGTGTGGGAGAAGACACCTGATGTTCAAGCCACTTTCCACACCGGCCCGCCTCATTGCAGGTGTCGTCCACGTCATCGGTGTGCGGCGGCTCGCCCTGCTCGGCACCGGCGCCGCGCTCGGTGCGTTGCTGACGCCGGTCGCGGGCCCCGAACTCCGTCGGCGGGTCGCGCTCGAGATCGCGAAGCGTCGCAGCGGCGCCGAACCCACCGTGGAGGAACGGGTCCGTCGGCGACTTGCCGATTCGCCGCGTACTTGGCATCTGCCCCAGCCCGAGGTGGTCGCGGTCCGTGACACCGACGAGACCGACTGGCGCATCATCCTGGCGGGGACCGCGCCCGACGAATCGGCGCGCACCGATCTCGAAGAGACCGTGCTCTCGGTCACCGGCGTCGCCGATGTCGACAACCGCATCCGCGTGAACGACCGGGAGGCCTGAGATGTTCGAGTCACTGTCGGATCGCTTCGACGGCATCTTCAAGCGACTCCGAGGTCACGGACGCCTCGGTGAAGACGAAGTCGACGAGGTCCTCCGCGAGATCCGCCTCGCCCTGTTGGAAGCCGACGTCAACTTCGTCGTCGTGCGCGACCTGCTGGAACGGATCCGGACGCGCTGTGTCGGCGCCGAGCTGCACCAGGCGCTGAACCCGGCTCAACAGGTCATCGACATCGTCCACTCCGAACTCATCGCCATTCTCGGTGGCGAGGCACTGCGCATCACCTATGCGCCCCAGCCACCGACGATCGTGCTGATGGCCGGCCTGCAAGGGTCCGGTAAGACCACGACTTCGGCGAAGTTGGCCCGGTGGTTCAAGTCCCAGGGCCGCAATCCGCTACTGGTCGGGGCCGACCTGCAACGACCCGCAGCGGTCGCGCAGCTGCGGACCCTGGCCTCCCAGGTCGGGGTGCCGGTGTACTCGGCCGACGACGAAGTGGTCGCCTCGGGTGTTGGAGACCCGGTCGCCGTCGCCGAGGGGGCGCTCGCCGAGGCCCGCCGCCTGGGTCGCGACGTGCTGATCGTGGACACCGCGGGCCGGCTGTCGATCGACGCGGAGCTCATGGAGCAGGTCCGCCGCATCGAAGAGGTCCTGGACCCGCACTACACCTTCCTGGTCGTCGACGCGATGACCGGTCAGGACGCGGTCACCACCGCCGAGAACTTCGACGCATCGCTCAGCCTCGACGGGGTGATCCTGACCAAGCTCGACGGCGACGCCCGCTGTGGAGCGGCGCTCTCGGTCAAAGAGGTCGTCGGCAAACCGATCGCGTTCGCCTCCACCGGTGAGAAGCTCGCCGACTTCGACCGGTTCCACCCGGATCGGCTGGCAGGTCGGATCCTCGGGCACGGCGACGTGCTC
>DASSYG010000154.1:0-7266 GCA_035703405.1 Acidimicrobiales bacterium
GGAATGAACTCGCCGAGCACATGGTGGAGCAATTCGACGCGGTAGTCCTCTTGGGTGTCCCAGATCTTGTAGGCGCTGCCCACCGAGGTGAGCCCGGCTCGGCGACAGACGTCGATGAGATCGATGCGCCCGACGGTCACAGGCGTCTCGGTGCTGACCATCGCCGCTCCGGTCTCGATCAGCAGCTTTCGTGTGTCGTCGATCGGCCGGCGGACGGCCGCCGGTGTTCGTCTCCGCGGCGATTCAGGAACGCTGCCGCTCATGACTCTCACCGGCGCAGCGTGGTCGGGTGAACGTGTGGATCAGCGCCTCGACCCCACAGGCGAACAGGTGCCATTCCTCGTCGGCACCATCGGGTCCGGTGGGGCGCACGAGCGGTTCGTTCACCAGGGCAGGCGTGGCCCTAGAGCGAAGGTCGAGGCCTTCCACGAGCGCCGAGAGCGACACCGCGAGGAGCCGACCGTTGAAGGGCGGCACCCAGTCGTGGTCGTAGCGCGTGACGAGTGCGTCGTACATGGCGCCGTAGGCGTCGATGAGTTCCACGTCGGCGGTGTACAACTCGTCGGCCAGAACCGGATCGTGCTGTGCGGCCAGCCAAAGGGCGAGATACACCGGCGAAGCCTCGTTCGCGATGCTGTCGGTGGCGTTGGCGGCGGCAACGCTGCGGATGAGTTCGGTCAGATCGGGTAGGTCGGTGTCGGGCGCCTCGAGTACGGCGGTGAGCAGCTCGATCGCTTCGGTGCCGGGAACTGCCTCGCGCAGCAGATGCCGCATCAGCGCGACGCGGTAGTCCTCTTGAGTTTCCCAGATCTTGTAGGCACTCCCGGCGGTGGTCAGGCCGGCGGCTCGGCAGACGTCCATGAGGCTGATCGCGCCCAGCGTGACGTTCACGCCGGAGTCGAGCAGCAGCCGAACGCCGGTGTCGAGCAGGAGGTCATGGGTTTCGTCGAGACTGCGTCGGCGGCTCATGGTGTCGTCACGTGACCGGGTCGAGGGTCACTTCGATAGCGGTCGGGGAGTCGGCTCGGTGCTCGGCGGAGTCGATGACGAGTTCGGTCACGACTCCCGCGTCGATCACGTCGTTGCGAGCGGCTTCGAGCGCCGCGCAACGCTCGGGTGAATCGGTGACCTTCACGGTTGCGACGGCGGTCTTCATCGACACCTTTGCATCCGATTTTGCGTGGCGGATCTCGCCGAGCACGGTGGCGGCCACGGTCAACACCGTGTCGTCGCCGGCGGTCGGCCACGACGTCGACTCGCCCGAGGGCCAGGTCGCGGCATGGACCGATCCGGGACGCCACCACGACCAGACCTCCTCGGTGACGAAAGGCAGGAACGGGGCGAACAGGCGGAGCACGGCGTCCAGCGCGACGGCCAGAGTGGCCCGGGCCGACGCGGTGGCCGGGGACGTCGTGGCGTCACCGGCCACCGCGTCGTCACGGTTGCCGTACGCGCGCCCTTTGACCAGTTCGAGATAGTCGTTGCAGAAGTCCCAGAAGAACGCTTCGGTCACTTCGAGCGCCCGGGCGTAGTCGAACGCGTCGAACGCTCGGGTGGCCATGGCGACGACGTCGTCGAGGCGGGTGAGCAGCGCCCGGTCGAGCGGCTCGGTGATGAGTGCGGGGTCGACGTCGGTGGCGCCGGAGTTCAGCGCGAAGCGCGACGCGTTCAACAATTTGATCGCGAGGCGCCGGCCGATCTTGATCTGGCCTTCGTCGAACGCGGTGTCGGTGCCGGGCCGGGCCGAGGTCGACCAGTAGCGCACCGCGTCGGTGCCGTAGTTCTCGAGCAACGCGATCGGGGTGACCACGTTGCCCATCGACTTGGACATCTTCTTGCGGTCCGGGTCGAGGATCCACCCGTTGATCGTGGCCCGCTTCCAGGGCAGGGTGCCGTGTGCGAAATGGGCGCGCACGACGGTGTCGAACAACCAGGTGCGGATGATCTCGGGACCCTGAGGTCGCAGGTCCATCGGAAAGGTGCGGGAGAACAGGTCGTCGTCACGTCCCCAGCCGCAGGCGATCTGCGGGGTGAGCGACGACGTCGCCCAGGTGTCGAGCACGTCGGCCTCACCGATGAAGCCGCCGGGCACGCCACGCTGGGATGCTTCGAAGCCGGGCGGGGTGTCGCTGGACGGGTCCACGGGGAGCGCGGATTCGTCGGGGGTGATGACCGTGTCGTGGTCGGGTTCGCCATCGTCGTCGACGCCGTACCACACCGGGATCGGCACCCCGAAAAAGCGCTGGCGGCTGACCAACCAGTCGCCGTTGAGCCCGTCGACCCAGTGCTGGTAGCGGTGGCGCATGTGTTCGGGCACCCAGGCGAGTTCGGTGCCGCGTCGTGCGAACACCTCACGCAGTTCGGGATCACGCCCGCCGTTGCGGAAGTACCACTGGCGGCTGGTGACGATCTCGAGGGGCTTGTCGCCCTTTTCGTAGAACTTGACCGGGTGGCTGATCGGTTTGGGTTCGCCGACGAGTTCACCGCGGGCGCCGAGCAGCTCGACCATCTGTTCCTTCGCGCTGAACACCGTCTTGCCGGCGAGTGTTTCGTACGCGGCGACGGCGTCTGGGCCGGCGGCGGTGATCCACCCGGGAGTCTCGGTGCGGAGCCGGCCGTTGCGCCCGATGATCGCCCGGGTGGGCAACTCGAGTTCGCGCCACCAGGTCACGTCGGTGGTGTCACCGAACGTGCAGACCATCGCGATGCCAGAGCCTTTGTCGGGCTCGGCGAGTTCGTGGGCGACCACGGGCACCGCCACGCCGAACACCGGGGTGGTCACCGTCGAGCCGAACAACGGCGCGTAGCGCTCGTCTTCGGGGTGGGCGACCAGGGCCACACACGCCGCGAGCAGCTCGGGTCGGGTCGTCTCGATGAACACGTCGTCGCCGCTGGGTGCACCCGAGGCGTCGGTGCGGTGGAAGGCGAGCCGATGATACGCGCCGGGCCGGTCGCGGTCTTCGAGTTCGGCCTGGGCCACGGCGGTGGCGAAGGTGACATCCCACAGGGTGGGTGCTTCGGCCTGGTAGGCCTCGCCGCGGCTCAGGTTGCCGAGAAAGGCCCGCTGTGAGGTGGCACGGGCGTCGTCGGAGATCGTCTGGTACAACAGACTCCAGTCGACACTCAGGCCGATGCGGCGCCAGGTCTCTTCGAAGACGACCTCGTCCGCGGTGATCAATTCGATGCACAGCTCGACGAAGTTGCGGCGTGAGCAGGGCTCGGTCCGTTTGATCTTCTTGCCGTCGGGGGTCTTGCCTTCGGTGCCCGGAGGCGTGAAGTCGGGGTCGTAGGGGAGCGTCGGGTCACAGTGCACGCCGAAGTAGTTCTGGGCGCGTCGTTCGGTTGGCAGGCCGTTGTCGTCCCAACCCATCGGGTAGAACACGTCGCGCCCCGCCATGCGCTGGTAGCGGGCCACCGCGTCGGTCTGGACGTAACCGAACACTGATCCCATGTGCAGATTGCCCGACACGGTGGGCGGCGGCGTGTCGATGCTGAAGACCTGGTCACGTGTTGCGGAGCGGTCGAACGTGTACACACCGGAGGCCGTCCAGGCGGCGTCCCACTTGGTCTCCAGACCTTCCAGTGACGGCTTTTCGGGGACCTGTGGTGCTTCGGCTCGATCCGCACTCATGATCGCAACAGGGTACCGGCGCGCGCCCGCGCGCCCCGAACTGATGTCGGCCCTCCGCGGTGGTGGGGTTCAGGACGGCTTGGTGGGGTGGGTGACCTGGCCGATGAACAGGGGTGGTCGGGGTGTCGTCGACGGCCCCGGAAAGTCGACAAGGCGCCGAGAATTCTTCGGAGCGGCCCGGCGAACTTGACGTGCACGGAAGGTTTTTGTGATCCTTACGTCAACGTAAAGAACGTGCAGTCGATGGTCGGAGCACGGCCGCTGCATCCAAGGAGCCGAATGACCACGATCCTCGCCCCGAGCACGAACGGCGCCGCACCGGAGCCGTCCAAACCCGACCGTTACAAGTGGACGGCGTTGTCGAACACGACGCTCGGCATCTTCATGGCCGCGCTGGACTCATCGATCGTGTTGATCGCCCTGCCGGCGATCTTCCGCGGGATCGACCTCGACCCCCTGCAACCCTCGAATGTGGCGTACCTGTTGTGGATGTTGATGGGTTACATGGTGGTGACCGCGGTGCTGGTGGTGACCTTCGGCCGTCTCGGCGACATGTTCGGCCGGGTCAAGATGTACAACGCCGGATTCCTCGTGTTCTCACTCGCCTCGCTGGCGTTGTCGTTGTGCCCGTGGACCGGCTCGCACGGGGCGATGTGGCTGATCATCTTCCGGGTCGTCCAGGGCATCGGTGGCGCCCTGTTGATGGCGAACTCCACCGCGATCCTCACCGACGCCTTCCCGGTGCGTGAACGGGGCATGGCGATGGGCATCAACATGGTGGCTGCGATCGCCGGATCGTTCATCGGGCTGATCGCCGGTGGGCTGCTCGCCGACATCGACTGGCGGGCGGTGTTCTGGATCAACGTGCCCATCGGGCTGTTCGGCACGGTGTGGGCGTACTGGAAACTGCGCGAGCTCGGCACGGTCACCAAGTCCAAGATCGACTGGTGGGGCAATCTCACCTTCGCGGTGGGCCTGGTGATGGTGCTGTTGGGGATCACCTACGGGCTGATGCCCCATGGCAACTCGAACATGGGCTGGACCGGCCCCTGGGTGCTGTTCGAGTTGATCGGTGGCGTGGCGATCCTCGTGTTGTTCCTGTACATCGAGACCAAGGTCGAGGATCCTCTGTTCCATGTGGACCTGTTCAAGATCAAGGCGTTCAGCTTCGGCAACGCCTCGGGCTTCTTGGCGTCGATCGGTCGAGGCGGCCTGCAGTTCATGTTGATCATCTGGTTGCAGGGCATCTGGCTGCCGCTGCACGGCTACAGCTTCGAATCCACTCCGCTGTGGGCGGGGATCTACATGATCCCGCTGACCGTCGGGTTCCTGGTGGCCGGCCCGGTATCGGGGTGGCTGTCGGATCGCTACGGCGCACGGCCGTTCGCAACGGGCGGCATGCTCGGTGCCGCGGCGTCGTTCGCCTTGTTGATGTTGCTGCCCGCCGACTTTTCGTTCCCGGTGTTCGCGGCGCTGTTGTTGATGAACGGCCTGTCGATGGGTCTGTTCGCTGCGCCCAACACGACGGGCATCATGAACAGCGTCTCGCCGTCGAAGCGGGGCGCCGCGAACGGCATGCGCATGACCTTCCAGAACTCGGGCATGTTGTTGTCGATCGGGTTGTTCTTCTCGTTGATGATCCTCGGGTTGGCCTCGAGCCTGCCCACCACGATGGACGAAGGCCTGCGCTCACAGGGCGTGTCGGCCGAGGTGTCGCAGACGATCGCGCACGAACCGCCGGTCGCGGTGTTGTTCTCGGCATTCCTCGGCTACAACCCGATGGAGGGTCAGCTCTCCCGGATCAGCGCGGATGGCCGGCCGGTCCCGCCGGGGCACGAGAAGGTCGTCGATGGCAACGGGTGTGCGCCGGCGGGGTCACAGTTGTGTGCGCTGCCCGAGTCGCAGCGCGACCACCTGACCTCGAAGTCGTTCTTTCCGCACCTGATCTCCGACCCGTTCAAGGGTGGGCTGGTCATCGCGTTCTCCGCGTCGATGATCATGTGTCTGCTCGCTGCGGCGTTCTCGTGGTTGCGGGGCGGTTTCTACGTGAACCCCGAAGAGGCCGACGAGTACGCGGGGGTGACCGCCGTCGACGACGAGGCCCGCGCGGATACGGTCATGGAAGTGGCAATCGCCGAAGGAGGCTGAGTGGCAACCGACGACGTGGCGCCGTATCGGATCGGCGAGGTCGCCGATCGGCTCGGGGTGTCGACGCGCACGCTGCGCTACTACCAGGAACTGGGTCTGTTGGACCCGGCCGGGCAGTCCGAGGGCGGCAACCGCCGGTACTCCGAAGACGACGTGACCCGGGCGATGCGCATTCTGGAGTTGCGCAACGTGATGGGCTTCGAGTTGGAGCGGATCGGTGAGATCCTGTCGTCCGAAGATCGCCTCGCCGAGATCCGGGCCGAGGCCAAGCGTGGGGTGTCGGTGACACGCAAGCGTGAGATCGCGGCCGAGGCGATCGCGATCACCGAGCATGTGCGCGAGCAGGTCGCCGACAAGATGGCGGTGCTGGCCGACTTCGATGCCGATCTCGAGGCGCGCCTGGCGCGCCTGCATATCTTCGTCGCCGAACTCGCCGAAGCCGCCGACGGCGAAGTCTCGGGCGAGCAGGCGGCTGCCCGGGCCTGACCCGAGTCGACCGGGCGTGCTTACTCGTCTGGCCGTACCGAACGTGCAGGTCACCGGCACCGTGATCGTTTCTTTTGCGCCTGACTCCTAAAATCGATTCACATTGTGATTAGAGTGCTGGTGGCACCGGGCAGTCGCCGGGTGGCGTACGTGTCGACACACCGAGGAGAGCAGTCATGAGGAGATTTTCGTTCAAACCGACCCTGACGATGAAGGGCCGCCAGTTCAAAGGAGTGCGGGGCTATGCGGGGAAACCGACCCACCCGCCGCTCACCGACATTCCCGTCGGGGCGATCGTGTTGGTCGCAGTGCTCGACGTGATCTCGATCATCGGCGGCGACGACGCCACCTGGGCGCACGGCTTCTACACCGCCGGCACGGTCGTGTTGGCCGCCGGCGCGGTGGTCGCGGTGCTCGCGGCGTTGACCGGCTGGTTCGACGCCTGGAAGTCCTCTGATGCGGGCACCCAGGCCAGGCGCACGATCAACGCCCACGCGTTGTTGATGATCATCGCGGTCGTGGCGGTGTTGGCGAACCTGATCCTGCGGTTCTTCGCGTTCGGAGACGACGCGTCGACACCGGTGGTCGTGTTGGTGTTGTCGGTGGCGAGCGTGCTCATCGGTGGGCTCGGCGCCACCTTCGGTGGCGCGATGGTCTTCGAGTACGGCTTCAACGTCGAGACCGCCGGAGACCATCCCGTGTGGTCCGAATCAGAACAAGACGTCTTCCACGGCGAGCACTGATTTCGCGGGCCGCACTGCTGGGCCCACTCAGCAGTGCGGCCCACGGCAGGTCTCAGCCGGTGCGGCTCACCGGCCCGTCGAGTACCGGCGTCGACGGGTCGCCTGGCTCAGGGCCGCGCCGAGCACGACGAGGCACGCCCCGATCGTTCCCAGTGCCCACACCGTGGCACCGGTCGCGGGCAATCGGCCCGGCGCGGTGGACGACGGCTCCGTGGCCGTGCCGTCGTGGCCGGCCGTGGGGGGTGGGGCGGTCGTGCC
>DASSYG010000057.1:0-3871 GCA_035703405.1 Acidimicrobiales bacterium
ACGACCGTGCCGTGGCAGGTGGCGCGGAGGTACCGCAGACCGGAACGTTGCCGAGACGCGAGTGGACCGAGGTCGATCCCGATGTCCTCGAAGGTGTCGGGGTCGACGAGCAGCACGCGGCCGGGGCCGAAGCCCGCATCGTCGTCGGCCATCGGGGTCCGACGGGGACGCACCTCCCGGCGCTCGGTACCCACGGCCCGTAGCCGCGCCACGAGGCGGCCGTGGCAGCGCAGATAGACCCAACCGTGTGGGCGGAGGCGATGAGGGTGACCGGGTACCGGGACCCATTCTGCGCCGCGGTAGGCGTCGGCCGAACACACCGCCACGGACACGTCACGGTCGCCGTGCAGGGCGTCAGAGGATCGGCCATCGACGGTCACAGGGCCACCGAACCGCGACCCGAGTGCGGGTCCGCCTGCTCAGTCGGATCGCCGATCGTCGGGATCACCGCTTCAGCGACTCGCTTCGGGCGCCAGGTGGATGTTCGGGTCGCCGTCGGGGTCGATGTCGAGACCGCGCACCCACACCAGGGCGGCGTTGATGGTCAACACGACCGCCCCGACGAGCATCGCCATCCCGAACCCGTGCGCGAAGCTGAGCTGCGCTCCGTGGTGCAAGGCGACGGCGTCGAGACCGGTCGAGTGTTGTGCGGCGATGAGTGTCTGGTCGATCGTCGTCCCGGCCTTCGCGGCCAACCCGGGTGCCCCGACGTTGTGGGCGATCGAGTCGCGGTACACCGAGGCCATCACGCTGCCGAGCACGGCGATCCCGAGCGCGCCGCCGATCTGTCGGGACAAGTCGTTCACCGACGAACCGACGCCCGATTTCGACCGGGGGACCGAGGCCATGATCAACGTGGTGGACGGAGCGGTGGCCTGGCCGTTGCCCCAGCCGAGCAGGCAGAACCCGACGAAGAGCAACGCGAAGGTCGTCGTCGGTGATGCCCCGATCATCAGGGCCATCCCCGCCGCCGAGATCAACAGCCCGGAACCGACGACGAAGCGGTGGCCGAAGCGGCGCACCAACGGCGCACTCAGCGGCGACGCGACCATGCCCATCACCCCGACCGGGATCCCCGCGAGGCCGGCCTGCAGCGCCGAGTAGCCATGCGAGATCTGCAGGTACTGGGCCATCGCGAAGAACAGGCCGAACATGGCGAAGTACTGCAGGGTG
This sequence comes from Acidimicrobiales bacterium, assembly GCA_035703405.1. Lineage (GTDB taxonomy): Bacteria > Actinomycetota > Acidimicrobiia > Acidimicrobiales > Iamiaceae > JAFDWI01. Next base: position 1,174 of record DASSYG010000057.1, read on the forward strand.
ATCGTCGTGGCGCCGAGGGTGAACGCCCGGTTCTGGAAGAGATGCATGTCGAGCATGGGCGCGTCGGTGTGCAGCTCCCAGGCGATGAACGCCGCGACCACGACGACGCCTCCCAGGATCGTCCCGATCGTCGCCGCCGACAGCCACCCGTTCGCGGGGCCTTCGATGATGCCGTACAACAAGCTGCCCACCCCGAGAATCGCGAGGAACACGCCGATCGGGTCGAGCGTGGCCTCTCGGGGATCCGACGAGTTGGGCAGCAGTTTCGCGCCGAAGGCGAGCGCGATGACCGCCAGTACGACGTTGATGAAGAACACCGACTGCCAGGTGAAGCCTTCGAGCAGTATTCCCGATACCACCGGGCCGATCGTGCCCCCGAGTCCGGCACACCCCGCCCAGATGGCGATGGCACGTTGCCGCTCGAGCGGGTCGTGGAAGACATTCGTCAGGATCGACAACGTGCCGGGCATGATGAACGCGGACCCCACGCCCATGAGTCCACGGAGCGCGATGAGCTGGCCGTTGTCGGAGCTGAGTGTGGCGAGCAGTGAGGCGAGCCCGAAGACCGCGAGGCCGAACTGCAGGGCGGTCTTGCGGCCGAAGCGGTCGGCGAGTGCCCCGGCCGGCAGCAGGAGCACCGCGAACACCAGTGAGTACGCGTCGACCATCCACTGCAACTGACTCGGTGACGTGCCCAGCGCCTCCTGGATCTTCGGGAAGGCGACATTCAGCGACGAGTTCGCCGCGACCACCAGGATGAGGCCCAGACACAGGGTCGCGAGGATCCCCCAGCGACGCTGGTACACGGAGTCGTCGACGGCGATTTCACTCACGAGGTCGGACCAGACATGACCGTTCGACTCTACGGCGACGTTCGAGGATCCTTCGACTCGATTCGTCACGGCTGCCACCCGCCGGTGCAACGGCCCGGATCGGTGTAACGTGCTCCGACGATGATCCTCTCGGACCGGTCCATCAGAGAAGCCCTCGCCTCCGGGCGTATCACGATCGACCCGCTGGACGAGTCGATGATCCAACCGTCGTCGGTGGACGTCACCGTCGACCGGTACTTCCGCGTGTTCCGGAACCACACGATGGGACTCATCGACGTCAAGACGAACCTGGAGGACCTCACCGAGTTGGTCGAGATCCCCGAAGATGACCGGTTCATCCTCCACCCGGGTGAATTCGTGTTGGGTGCGACCGCCGAGCGGGTGGCCCTCGGTGACGACCTCGTCGCCCGGCTCGAGGGCAAGTCGTCGCTGGGACGCCTGGGGCTGTTGATCCACTCCACCGCCGGGTTCGTCGACGCCGGCTGGGATGGGTATCTCACCCTGGAATTGTCGAACGTGGCGACGCTGCCGATCACGCTGTACCCGGGCATGAAGATCGGCCAGATCTCGTTCCTGTCGATGACCACGTCGGCGGAACGCCCCTACGGGTCGGCCGAGTTGGGTTCGAAATATCAGGGTCAGCGGGGCCCGACCCCGAGCCGCTACTGGGAGAACTTCAGCCGCTGACCGCCCGCCCGGGTCGAGCGCGCCTTGGTGGGCGTGGTTGTGGAGGTGTCGGTGCCGCAGTGAGGCTACGCCCGACGGTCCGGAGCGGAAGCCGCTCGGCCGACGTCAGCGGCTCGCCGTGGTCCCGGTCCGCCCTCTGCCCCACCGGAGTCCTTTCAGTCGTTCGACTCCGGATCCCCCTGGTGGGATTCGGCGGTCGGTGCGATGTCCTCAACGGCTCCCACCGGAGCGAGCACCGCCGGGTCGATGCGGCGTTCGCCGTTCTCGATCGCGTCGAGCACGGTGATCGCGATGTCGGCGACCTTGACGTCGTCGCCTGCGCCGGCACCCTTCACTCCGTCGTCCAACATGATGTAGCAGAACGGACACGCCGTGGCGACCCGATCCGCGCCGGTGTGAATGAGTTCTTCGGCACGATCGTCGTTGATCTTGGTACCGATGTTCTCCTCCATCCACATGCGCGCCCCGCCCGCACCACAACAGCGACCCATCGTGCCGTTGCGGGGCGCTTCGACGACCTCGATGCCACCCAGCTTGGCGAGCACGTTGCGCGGGGCGCCGTAGATGTTGTTGTGTCGTCCCAGGTAGCACGAGTCGTGGTAGACGACCCGTTCGTCCAACTCGGCGGTCGACAGGTCGAGCCGGCCCTCCTCGACGAGGTTCTCCAGCAGTTGGGAGTGGTGGATGACCTCGTAGTTGCCGCCGAACTGAGGGTATTCGTTGCGCAACGTGTTGAAACAGTGCGGGCACTGGGTGATGATCTTGCGCACGCCCATGCCGTTGAGGTTCTCGATGTTCTGCATGGCGAGCATCTGGAAGATGTACTCGTTGCCCGAGCGGCGTGCCGGGTCGCCGGTGCAGTTCTCGCCCGGCCCGAGGATCGCGAAGTCGATCCCGGCGCGGGTGAGCAGCTTGGCCATCGCCTGGGAGACGCGCTTGTTCTTGTCGTCGAATGAACCGGCACACCCGACCCAGTAGAGGTACTCGGCCTGCAACGGCTCACCGGGGTCGACGATCTCGACACCGTCGAGGACCCCACCCCCTGGCGTCGTGGCCCAGTCGGCGCGCTCGGACTGGTTCATGCCCCACGGGTTGCCCTGGTTCTCCATCGCCCGGTAGGCGTTGCCCAGCTCGGCCGGGAAGTTCGACTCCATCAACGACAGGTAGCGCCGCATGTC
>DASSYG010000305.1:0-9715 GCA_035703405.1 Acidimicrobiales bacterium
GAACCGCTCCCTGCAGGGCGCCTCCTAGGGTGAGGCGATGAAGATCTACACGCGCAAAGGCGACGACGGCACGACCGGTCTGCTCTATGGCGGACGGGTGGCAAAGGATTCGCCCCGTCCGGTGGCCTATGGCACGGTCGACGAGGCGCAGGCGGCCCTGGGAGTCGCCCGGGCCGGGTGCGAACGCGGTGACGAACTCGACGGGATGCTCATCGGACTCGAACACGACCTGTGGGTGTTGATGGCCGAGTTGGCGACCGCCCCGGGGAACCGTCACAAACTCACCGGAGGCAAGAACCTGGTGACCGCCGAGATGGTCACCGCACTCGAGACCCTGATCGACGAGGTGACGGCGCGTTTCGAACAACCCAAGGAGTTCGTCGTTCCCGGTCAGGACGCGGTCGCGGCCCAACTGGACGTGGCGCGGTGCGTGGTGCGCCGGGCCGAGCGAGATGCGTTGCGGGTCGAGGACACCGAGGCGACCCAGGTCGTGCCGTATCTCAACCGCCTGTCGGACGCGTGCTGGACACTCGCCCGGTGGCGCGAGGCGACCGCCGGAGGCGGATCACTCGCGAGCCGCGACACCTGAGATCGGAGGACATGCCTGAGATCACACGGTGACGTCGGTCGAGCCCCGATCCGAAGGTCGGCCGTCGTCGGCCACGCCGTGTCGGCGGGACACCACCACGTCGTGTGCCGCTTGGAGCGAGTCGGGGAGTCGACGCAGCTGCGCTGCGTGCAACGTGGGGACCTTCAGGCGCACCTCGAGATCCGGGCCGACGAACCGGGCGACCCGGAAGATCACACACCGGTGCAGCGCGCGGACGAACGGCGAGTTCCGGCTCGTCGGAGGACCGAGGCCGAGCGAAAGGGCGGTGTCGACGACGGGGAGTCGGTAGCCGTCCGGGGAGAGTTGCAGGCCTCTCGCCAACCGCCGGAGCAGCACGGTGCTGGACGGGCCGAGTGCGCCCAGCCAGAACAGCTCGACGTAGCTGGAACACACGTCGTGACCGTGGATCGCCAGGTAGTCATCGGCCCAGCCCCGGACCGCGATGGAGCCGTCGAGTGGCACGGGGAGCTGGCGCACCTCGATGTGTCCGGGACCTCGGCGCGCCACGGCCGAAGGCGTGACGGGAGCCGGACGCGAAGTCGTTTCGGTGTGGGACATGGATCCTCCTCACAGCAGGGGCCGGGGGTCGCCCCGAGCGACCTGTCTGGGTCGTGGTTGGTGTTCATCTCGATCTGTGCCCCGCTCGTGCGGGTCTCAAACCTGCGCGGCACCATGGAGTCGCCGCGTTCGCCCGGCCCGCCTTGTGTCGAATCCTGACCAAACCGATAGGGTTTTGGGTACCCGAAGTGAGACGACCCCACGGTCGGGCGCAACCGAACACGCGAGAACGAGGCGATAGCCATGGCCAGTTTCCGAGAACTGCTACAAGCGACCAAGGCGCAGGTCACCGAGGTCACCACCGAAGAGACCGAGGAGCTGCGCAAGCAGCCGGACGCCGTGGTCCTCGACGTCCGTGAGCCGTCCGAGTACGAACAAGGGGCCATCCCCGGCGCGATCCACATCCCCCGCGGCCAACTCGAAGGTTCGATCGAGAACAAGATCCCCGATCACTCGGCCAAGATCCTCATCAACTGCGCCAGCGGCGTCCGCTCGGTGTTCGCTGCGAAAACCCTCGGTGAGTTGGGCTACACCGACGTCGCGTCGGTCGCGGGCGGATTCAACCAGTGGAAGGACGAGGGGCGTGACTGGACCACGCCGCGCAACCTGACCCCCGAACAGCGGAACCGCTACCAGCGGCATCTGCTCATGCCCGAGGTCGATGTCGAGGGCCAGCTCAAACTCCTCGATGCCAAGGTCCTGCTGCTCGGAGCGGGAGGCCTGGGTTCGCCGGCCGCTCTGTACCTGGCGGCTGCAGGTGTGGGCACCATCGGGATCATCGACATGGACGTTGTCGACGAGTCGAACCTGCAACGTCAGATCCTGCACAACCTCGACCGCATCGGCGACCGCAAGGTCGACTCCGCCAAGAAGACCATCACCGCGCTGAACCCCGATGTCGACGTCGTCACCTTCGACACGCGGCTGGGTGCCGACAACGTGATGGACATCCTGTCCGGCTTCGACATCATCGTCGACGGACTCGACAACTTCCCCACCAGGTACCTGGTCAACGACGCCTCGGTGAAGCTCGGCATCCCGGTGATCCACGGGTCGATCTTCCGCTTCGAAGGCATGCTGACCGTGTTCGACCCGCTGCGCGGGCCGACGTACCGTGACTTCGTCCCCGAACCGCCACCGGCCGAACTGGCACCTTCGTGCTCGGAAGCCGGAGTGCTCGGGGTGCTGCCCGGCATCATCGGCGTGCTCCAGGCGATCGAGACCGTCAAGTTGATCCTCGGTCTCGGCGACCCACTCATCGGTCGGATGATGCAGTACGACTCACTCGAGGCCAAGTTCCGCGAGTACAAGATCCGGGTCGATCCGACGAACGAGATCACCTACGAAAACCGTGATCGCATCCAGATCGCGGAGATGACCGGGCTGTGCCAGCCCGAGCCACTCGAGGCCCCGCCGGCCTGAGCGGAGCCGGACGGTCCAGCGGGACTGCTGAACAGTCCCGGGGCACTCCCGAACGGGTCCGCGGGAATGCGGTCGCCCGGGGAGACCGAGGCGCGCCGAGCCGTCTGGACCGGGGTGCGCGAGTAACCTGACCCGTCCGTGCCTCCGACCACCACCAGCACCGGTCGCAGCCTGCGGCGACGGCTGCCGCTGGTGGTCGGAGCGGCGCTGACGATTCTGTGCGCGGTCTTCATCGTCCGCGTGGTGATGAAGGACTGGGAGCAGGTCTCGGACCTGGTCACGAGCGCCTCGTGGGGCTGGCTGGTCGTCGCGCTCCTCTGCGCGATCGTAGGGATGTCGATCATCGCGGTGACCTGGGCCGACGCCCTGGCGGTGATGGGTGGACACATCCGACGAAGCCAAGCGCTGGCGTGGTACTACGTGGGCGAAATCGCGAAGTACCTGCCGGGTTCGATCTGGGCAGCGGTCGGCCGAGGGGAGATCGCCCGGCGACGCGGCGTTCCGGCGCCTCAGGCGTACCCGAGCGTGTTCCTCTCGCTGATCGCCCTGTACCTCGCCGCTGCCCTCACTGCGGCGATCCTGTTTCCGTTCGACCTCGCGCACTCGCGGGACGCCGGACCAGCGCTGTTGCTGCTGCTGCTGGTGCCGATCGGGATCGGAGCACTGCATCCCAAGGTGCTGGGCACGCTGATCGAGTTCGCGGAACGGGTCTCGAAACGGTCGATCCCGGTGAGGATTCCCGCATGGCGGGGCTCGGTGCTGCTCGTGGTGCGTTACGTACCCGCATGGGTCGGCATCGCCCTGGCCACCTGGTGTGTGGCCCTGGCCCTACCGGGCGTGGATGCGCCGCTCTTGCGGCTTTCGCTGGCCACGGTGTTGTCGTGGACGGCCGGATTCCTCACCCCGACGCCGGGCGGCGCGGGCGTGCGCGAAGCGGTGTTCATCGCTGTGTCCGGCCTGGCGAGTGGCCCTGCGGTCGCCGTCGCGGTCACCGCTCGGATCATCTTCGTACTGGTCGACGTGGGAGGAGCATTGATCGGGTTGCCCTTCACCGGTCGCAAGACCGGCACGGTGGATTCGGTAGGATCTCCCGCAGCCGGACCAGTTCCGATCGTGGCAGACGAGGAAGGTTGAGCAGTGGGTATGGCGCTGTCGGTTCTGATGCCGGCCTACAACGAGCGTGACAACCTCGAGGAGTTGATCCCCGAGACGCTCGCGATGCTCGACTCGATTCCCGGCCAGACCGAACTGGTCGTCGTCGACGACGGATCCACCGACGGAACTGACGCGTTCATGGCTCAGATCCATGATCCTCGTGTCCGTCACGTGCGACTCCGTCGTAACGCCGGAAAGTCGGCGGCACTGAGTGCAGGGTTGGCCCGCGTGGCGGGCGACATCGTGGTGCTCATGGACGCAGACGGCCAGGACGACCCCAACGAGGTGCCCAGGCTGGTGAAACTGCTGGAGGAGCGGAACCTCGATCTGATCACCGGGTCGCGCGCCGAGAACCGTCACGACCGTTTCATCAAGCGCAACACGTCGAAGATCTACAACCGGACCACGGCGCTGGTGTCGGGGGTGGACCTGCGCGACTTCAACAGCGGCTTCAAGGTGATGCGGAACGACCTGGCCACGTCGCTGGAGATGTACGGTGAGTTGCACCGATATATTCCGGTACTGGCGCACTGGAGTGGCTTCTCGGTCGGTGAGGAACCGATCGCCCACCACGAACGTCGCCATGGCGAGACCAAGTTCGGTCGGGCCCGGTTCTGGCGGGGTTTTCTCGACCTGATCACGGTCAAGTTCCTCACTACCTACACCGCACGCCCCTTTCACCTGTTCGGCAGCGCGGGCATCATCATGGGGCTGCTCGGCACCGCACTATTGGTGTGGATGGGGGTCATCTGGCTCGCCGGTGATCGCGTCGGAAGCCGGCCTGCCCTGTTGATCGGGGTGTTCCTCGTCGTCATCGCGATCCAGATGATCTCGATGGGCCTCATCGCCGAGCTCGTCGTGAACATGCGACGGCGCCGCAACCTCGATGCGACGATCGCGGAGGAAGACGTGTGACCACCGAAGTCAACGGGCCGGCCGTCGCCGCGCCGATCGGGCTGGCACCGGGTGCGCCCGAGGAAGCTGCCGGCCAGGATGCGAAGAAGTACGCGTCGACCAACCCGGTCGTCAGTCGTCTGCTGGACCGGTGGACCGGTCGACTCCGCGCCACGATCGGAGACATCGGCCCCGACGACGTGGTGGTCGACGTGGGCGTCGGCGAAGGACTGTGCCTGGAACGATTTCTGCCGAACGGCCACGAGGCGCTCGGCATCGAGTACCGACACGACAAGGCGCTCGTCGCCAAGACCCGGATCGGCGGTTTGGCACCGGTCGTCGCCGACGCCGGCATGGTGCCCGTGGCGAGCGCGTCCGCGGACCTGGTCACCTGCATCGAGGTGCTGGAGCATCTGATCACCGACGATCCCGCCGTCGCGGAACTGGCGCGTATCTGCCGTGGTCGTTGTGTGGTGTCGGTTCCCTGGGAACCGTGGTTCCGGCTCGGCAACCTGGGACGGGGCAAGAACATCAGCCGTTTCGGCAACGACCCCGAGCACGTGCAGTTCTTCACGCCGTCGCGTTTGCGGTCGCTGCTGGAGCAGTCGTTCGCCGAGGTGCGGGTCGTCAAGGCCTTCCCCTGGTTGATCGCGGAAGCCACACATCCCCGGAGACCGTGACCACGCAACGACGTCCAGCGGTCGTCGGGGCTCCGATGGCCGGAATGCGCAGCGGATGAAGCTGATCATCCAGATCCCGTGTCTGAACGAGGAACACCAGTTGCCGGTCACCCTGGGGGCGCTGCCGCGGACACTGCACGGCATCGACGAGGTCGAGTGGCTGGTCATCGATGACGGCTCCACCGATCGGACCGTCGAGGTGGCGCGTGCCCACGGTGTCGATCACATCGTTCGGTTCACCCGCAATCGGGGGCTTGCCGATGCCTTCCAGGCCGGGCTGGACGCGGCGCTGAAGCTGGGCGCCGACAGCGTCGTGAACACCGACGCCGACAACCAGTACTCCGCCGACTCCATTCCGGATCTGATCGCACCGATCCTCGCCGGTGAAGCCGACATGGTCGTCGGCGATCGTGACACCGCGACCATCGGGCACTTCTCACCGGCGAAGAAGTTCCTGCAGCGCATGGGAAGCGGCGTGGTCCGGCGCGCGTCGGGCACGACGGTTCCCGATGCCACCTCCGGCTTCCGCGCGTACGACCGCGAAGCGGCGATCGGTCTGACCGTTGTGTCGCGGTATACCTACACGCTCGAGTCGATCATCCAGGCGGGGAAGGGGTCGACGGCGATCGAGAGTGTCCCGGTGCGGACCAACGACAAGACCCGTGAGTCACGGTTGTTCGGTTCGATGGGTTCCTATGTGCGCACCAACGCGGTGGGCATCTTCCGGATCTACACCGGTTACGAGCCGTTGTTCGTCTTCACTCTCGTGGCGCTCGCCCTGTTGGGGTGTTCGGTGATCGCGTGGTCGCCGTTCCTGTGGGACTGGTTCGTCAACGGCGACCGGAGCGGACATCTGCAATCGGTGGTGCTGGGAGGCGTCCTGCTGGTCGCGGCCGTCCAGGTGTTCGCGCTGGGAGTCATCGCGGATCTGATCTCAGCCCACCGCGCGGTCACCCAGCGCGCGCTGGAACGGATCCGACGGATCGAGTTGCACGTGGGGATCGCGCCGTCCCGCTACGAGCCGGGAGGCGCCGGAATGTCCCGTCCGGACCCGTCGGAAGAGCCGCCTCCTCCGACCTCGACGAGGAAGAGCGGGACGACCCCGTCGTCGGCCTGAGCAAGGCGCTTGTCCGGGACCATGCGGCTCGGAACGTGCTCGACCGACGGTTGTGGACCCGTCAACACCGGACCGGGAACGGGCATCACGTTGCTCCCTCCGACGCCGACCAGTCCTTCCGGTGACGTCGAGAGGAGTAACAGTCGTCGGCCTTCGACCCGCCAGAGCATGGACAATTCGAGGATCTCGCCCCGGGTGACCGAGTCGATCGCGCCGGCCACGGGCACGCCGCACCAGGCTTGGAGCGATTTGGGGATCGTGTAGCCGAGCGCCTGACCGGGGGTGACGAGAATCGCGCTCGGTTCCTCGTGGGCGAAGGTGCAGATCTGGTTGAAGCGACCCGCCAACGAGGCGCCGGGTGCCGTGTCGTCGAGGACCAACGTCGTGCGCACCGGGGCAACGAGCAGCACCACTCCGATGACGCCGGCGCCGAGCAGCGTCCAGGGTGGGCGGCGCCGGGCGAGCGTCTCGAGCGCCATCCCTGTGGCCAGCAGCAACAACGGAATGCTGACCGCGACGAACCGGCGTATGGCCCACGGCTGATCGGGGGTGATCGACGGGGCGTACAGGTAGAGCAGTGTGGTGGCGAATCCGACGCCTGCGGTCGGAAGCCACAAGCGGTCGCGGGAGAGTAGGCCATGGCCTGTCATCCAGATCAGCGATGCGAAGCCGACCGCGACGAGCAGTGGGCCGAGGTACCACTCGAGCCACAGATACGAGAGCGTCTTCGCCCAGGGCAGCAAATCGACGACTCGACCCTCCGCGCCCATGGCGTGGTCGAGCCCGGCGAAATCAGGGCGCACGAACCGCGCCCAGACCAGGAACCCGGCCACGGCGGCAGCGATGACACCGAATCCCCAGCGGACGACCTTCAGCGGCGTCTCCCCGGAAGCGTCCCATCGGAAGAGGTAGCGCCCGGCGAGCAGCCCGAACAGCGCCGCCGCCAGAATGCCCCCGACCATCGTGGTGATCCGTGGTCCGAGATTCGAGTCGTAGTAGGCGCGTGAGAACGCCCACACGTCGTAGGCGCCGAGTGCGGCGGTCGCGGTGAGGGCGACGATGGTGGCGACGTGGCCCGCCGCGCGCGCGGCATCTCGGCGGCGCCTGGCGAGCTGCCATTCGATGGCGATCACCCCGGCGATCGGCATCAGCGGGATGTACCCGTCGATGCGCGCCATGCACGTCGCCCCGAGCAGCGCGCCGGCGATCAGTCCGGCCCGGACGCCGCCGCTGCGCACGAAGGTGAGTGCCCAGAGTCCACTGAGTAGCAGCAACAGCGCCACGGGTTCGGAGTAGGCGTCCCTGGCGACATAGACGAACGGATAGGTGACCGCGAGGGCGAGGGCGCCGGCAGCTCCGCCATAGGGCCTGCCGAGCCGCACGCCGAGTGCGTACAGCATGACCAGGGCGGCCGACATCAGGACCTGTGGAACCAGGAAGATCTTCATGTTGCCGAGCCAGGAACCGACCGCGAGGAACGTGGCGTTCAGATGGGGAAACTGGGCGTCGAGGGAGTCGACCTCGTTCAATGAGAAGCCGATGCCTGACTGACGGACGCCGGGCGCGGTGTCGAATGGCCCGACCGGGATACCCACGCGCAGGTTTCCGTGTTCGCCGAGCCAGAGACCCGTGGCGATGTAGACGCCAGGGTCGCGTTCGGCGATGAGATGCTCTCCGTGGTGAGCGCCGTTCCACAGACCCGACACGATCGCGAGGCCGAGCACCCCAGCGGTGAGGAGCCAGTGGGGTCGGACGGGGGCCGCATCCGCGCGGACCGTCGGAAGCAGCCACTTCAGGAGCGCGACGCTGATCGCCAGGGTGCCGCCGATCACCGGGATCGGATGGAACCAGCCGAGCATTGCCAGCACCACGCCCACCACCGAGAACGTGATCAGTCCGGTGACCGCGCACCAGAGCACGACCTCGAAGCTGATGTGGCGTCGGAAGCCCTTTCGGGTGTCGGCCCTGGCCGGGGTTCTGGCGACGGGTCGGTCCGCGGCGGCGTGGGGTCGGTCCGCATCGAGCACGGTCTGGTTCCCGATCCGGGGCCCGATGGCCTCGTCGGGAACGACCTCGGAGGTCATCGGTTCGGCACCGACGGATCGGGCGCGGCCGAGGGGCGGAGGTCCTCGAGGAGGCGCCGGGCAGCCGTCACCGGCGACTCTTCGCCGGCGGCCACGGCACGTTCGGCCTCCGCGAGTGCTCGTCCGAGTTCGGGGTCGGTGAGGATCCGGCTGCGGATCCCCTCGGTGATCTCGGTCCAGAGCCAATCTCGACGCTGGCGGGCGCGCTGGCGGTCCTGTTCGCCGGAGTCACGCAGGGTGCGGTGCGCGTCGTCGATGCGGTCGGCGACCTCTGCGATGCCCTCGACGAGCGTCGAGGAGACCCCCAATGCGGTCGGGTCGATGCCCGGATGTGGTGGGCGGAGGAGTTGCAGGGCTCGCTTGTGATCGGCGACCGAGTGACGGGCCGCGCCGGCGAGGTCGCCGTCGGCCTTGGTGACCACGACGAGGTCGGCGAGTTCCATGATGCCGCGCTTGATCCCTTGGAGTTCGTCGCCGGTGCCCGGTGAGACCAACAGCACGAACAGGTCGGTCATGTCGGCGACCGCCAGCTCGGATTGCCCGACCCCGACCGTCTCGACGAGCACCAGGTCGAACCCGGCGGCTTCGCACAACAACAGCACTTCGCGTGACCGTCGGGCGATGCCACCAAGCGTGGTGCCGGCGGGCGAGGGCCGGATGAACGCAGCTTCGTTGCGGACGAGGCGCTCCATGCGGGTCTTGTCGCCGAGGATCGAGCCTCCCGAGCGGCGCGAACTCGGGTCGACGGCGAGCACGGCGACGCGATGTCCCCGTTCGATCTGGTGGAGCCCGAACGCCTCGATGAACGTGGACTTCCCCGCACCGGGTGCTCCGCTGATCCCCAGGCGCAGCGCGGCGCCGGTCGATGGGATCAGCTCGTTCAGCAGGGTCTCCGCCGCGAGACGATGGTCGGGCCGGGTCGATTCGGTCAGCGTGATCGCCCGAGCGAGGGCCCGTCGGTCACCGGCGACGATGCGCGTGGCCCATGCGGCTGGTTCCTCCCCATCGAATGCGTCGGTGGCCACAGAGTTACGGGCCCGCGTCGCCTCGAGTGGCTCCGAGCAGCCCCAGCACGTTCGCTGCCGCGTCCAGCACGTTGGTGCCCGGCCCGAACGTCGCGGCGACGCCGGCCTTCTCGAGCACCTCGTAGTCCTTGGGTGGGATGACCCCGCCACACACCACGAGAATGTTGCCC
>DASSYG010000397.1:0-11831 GCA_035703405.1 Acidimicrobiales bacterium
CTGACCCGGAGGCGGCCGTTGCTGCGGTCATCAGGGGGAGTCATTGCGGCAGAGCTCCCTGGAGTTCGGCGCGGAGTTCGGGGGTGAGCACCGAACCGCACCGCTCCACCAGCACGGCCATCTCATACCCCACGAGACCTACGTCACACGTCGCGTCGGCCAACACCGTGAGCGACGATCCGTCGCTGATGCCCGTCACGAACAGGAAGGAATGTTCCATCTCGATGATCACCTGGGTCACCGCGCCACCGCCGAAGCGTCCGGCCGCGCCGTAGGCGAGCCCGATCAGTCCCGAAGCGACCGCCGCGAAACGGTCGGAACCGTCACGGTCCATCCCCACCGACACCGCCATCGGCAGTCCGTCGGAGGAGACGACCACGGCGTCCCGGACGCCCGCGACACGGTCGACGAAGTTCGCCACCAACCAGTTGATGTTGCGAGCTTCACTCGAAAGTTCGATCATTGCCCACCTTCCTCTGGGGTCTGGCCATCCGGGGTGGTCTGGTCATCGGTGTCACGGCCCTTCTGCATACCGCTTCGGTATCGGGAAAGCATCGATCGTACCTCGTCTGGAGAGCGCCGATTCTGCGTCGACGAGCGTTCGCCGTCGCCACCGGGCACCGCCCGTTGGCCACCGGCGGCACGGGGTACCCGCTTGGTCAGCCCGCTCGAGGTCGCGACCGGCGCACTCTCGGGTGCTTGGAGCTCGGTGGGCGTCGCTTTGGCGTCGGCTCCCACCGACTCTGTGGTGGAGGAATTCCCGTCGGGTGCGGCCGCGGTGACCTTCCGCTGAGGTGGCTGCTTGCCGGTCCGTCGGGGCATCGCGCCGGGGGTCGGTGCTCCGGGCGGCTTCTGCGCCGGCATCGGACCGTTCTCGGTGATCCGTTGACTGCCGCTGGATTCGGCCGACGGTCTGGTGCGCCGTGGCGGCGGACGACGGTCGGTGCCTGCCGCGAGTGCGGTCGCCTCGTCGGCAGGTGCGGGACGGGCGGCAGGGCGATCCCGGCCGGCGAGAGCAGCCGGTTCGGTCGAGGTGCGGGGCTTGTCGGTGATCAGCGACGGGGGCAGCGACACCATGGCCGTCGTGCCACTCGACGGTGACGGCATGAGCCGCACCGCGATCCCGAAGCGGGCCGAGAGGCGGCCGATCACGATGAAGCCGAGCGAGCGGGAAAGCGCCAGGCCGACCAGCGGCGGACGTGCCAGCAGGTCGTTGGACTCGGCCAGCGCCTCGGGAGCCATGCCGATGCCGTGGTCGGTGACCGAGATGACATAGCCCTCGGCCTTGGTGCGGTGACCGACGACCTCGACCCGAGTGTCCGGCGGCGAGAAGTTCGTCGCGTTCTCCATCAGCTCCGAGAGCAGGTGGGCGATGTCCAGGGCGGCGTTCGATGCGACCAGCACCTCGTCGAACTGCAACATGTCGATCCGGGCAAAGTCCTCGACCTCACCCACCGCGGCACGCACGACGTCGGCGAGCGGCACCGGCTTGCCACGGCGACGGCTCGGTTCGGCACCGGCGAGCACCAGCAGCGATTCGGCGTTTCGCCGCATCCGGGTGGCCAGGTGGTCGAGCCGGAACAGATTCTCGAGCTGGTCGGGGTCTTCTTCTGCGGATTCGAGATGATCGATGAACTCGATCTGCCGGTCGAGCAGCCCTTGGTTGCGGCGTGCCAGGTTCACGAACATGTCGCCGATGCCCTTACGGAGCAACTGAGCCTGTTCGGTCGCCACCTCCACGGCCACACCTTGGATCCGGTTGAATGCTCCCGCGAGCCGGCCGATCTCGTCGGTTCCGCCGACGTCGATCTCGGAGAACGACGAGGTCAGATAGCTGACGTCGTCCTCTGCCGGGTTCTTCAGTGAGTCGACCAGACGGGGAAGCTGTTCGTGGGAGAGTCGGTCGGCCGCACCGGTCAGCCGGTTCAGCCGCTGGGTGATGGAGCGGGAGATCCAGATCGCGCCGGCGATCGCGATGGCGACGACGAGGAAACCACCGATGGCGTAGAGGCGGGATGCGCGCACCGCGTCGTTGCGGTCGGCCTCGATCTGTGCCGTGGTCCGATCGGTCAGGTTCGTCGCGGCCCCGGCGAGCTGGTCCACGTAGGTCTGGACGTCTTCGAGGGGCACTGGCTGACTAGGCAAACTGAGCGCGTCGGGCGTCGCCTCGAACGAGGTGCCACTCATGGCCTGCTGGGTCTGCCAGTCGACGTTCAGGACACTGTCGAGACTCGTCGGGATCTTGACGCTCTGGTTGAAGTAGGTCTTGATCGGACTCGAGGCACCGGCAACCCGGGTGAGAACGGCGTTTGCCTTGTCCTGGTCACTCGCTTGGTCATACACCAGTGAACGGTTCGACGGATCGCCGGTGTCCCAACCCGCCTGGCCCGCCGGCGGCGTCGCGATGGCCATGGTCGACAGTGCGGTGGTCTGCAGGTTGTAGTCGAGCAGTGAGGCGAGTTGCTCGAGCGGCAGCACGACCTCCGGGGTCGAGGTCAGACCGGCGAGCGACTGGACGTAGTCGACGAAGTGGTTGATCGATGCAGTGCGGTAGCTGTCGAGCTGGTCCGACCAGACATCGGATGGCTGGGTCCGGTAGCCCTTGAAGCTGTTGAGGGTCGCCTCGAGCGTCTCGAATGCGGACGACGCGTCACTGGCCTCGTCGGCGTTGCCACTCAGGTCGAGCTGCTGGTTCGCCTGATTGAAGTCCTCCATCGCGTCGTCGGTCACCGCCTGGAGCTTCGACAGCCCCCCGGCGGCGGCGTTACCGGTCGCGATCTGGTCGACGTTGGCGACCATCTCGTGCTGCATCGCCGCGACGAGCCTTGCGGTCGACGCCGCCGCGGCCACGATCTGCTCGTCGGTGGTCGCTCGTTCCGCCGTGGTGTTCCGTTCCCCGTAGCCGATGACCGCGAAGAACAGAAGCGCCACGACGGGCAGGAACAACACCGCGACGAGCTTCGTGCGGATCTTGAAGTTGTTGAGGTTGAGTTTCTCGAGCACGTCTTCTGTGACTCCTCACGCCCCGGTTCGACTCACGTGGAATTCGATCGTCCGAGCGAATTCGCGCAGACTCGATGGTGCCCTCCATTCGGCTGCGGGAACACAACCTTGAGGATGCCCGAACTGCGACCCGCGAATCGGGTCGAACGAACTAGACGGCCCATCGGGGCAGGCGCAGACCGAAACCTAGTCGAAACCTCCGGACGAAGATTTCCCGTCGGCTCGCTGCCGCCGATGCGGCGCTCTCGTCCGCTACGTTTGAGGCCCGTGACCACGATCGAGACGACCGACGCCCTGCTGTCGGCGGGGGGAGACCACATGAGCGACGGACCAGCGCAGCTTTCGGGAAGCCTCGACGGTTTCGAGCTCGGCGAACTGTTCGAGTTGTTCACCGCCACCCGCAGTACGGGGGTGCTCACCTTCAGCGAACCGGTGGGAGCCACGCTCTGGGTCACCGACGGATCGATCTCGTACGGCACGTCGCCGGGTACGCCGAATCCGCGGGAACTGCTCGACCGCCAGGGTATCGCGACGACCACCCAGTTCGACGGTGCTGTCGCCGCGACGTCCGAGACACAACTGCTGCACGAGACCCTCAGCGACCTGTTCGAGGTGGATGCCGAGCGGGTGTCGGCGGTGGCGCGCGAACAGATCATCACCACCGCATTCGAGATCGTCGCCGTCGGTGCGGAATCGTTCGAGTTCCGATCTGGACAGACCGATCCACTGGGCGCCGCGATCTCCATGGACCACACCGACGTGCTCACCGAGGCGGAGCGACGCCGCGACGAGTGGCGGCGGATCGCCGAGTTGATCCCGTCGACCGGCATCGTCACGGCGCTCAGTCCCGAACTGCCGGGTGGCCGCGACGGCATCACGATCACCGCGGACGAATGGCAGATTCTCGCCCAGATCGACGGGCGTCGCAGCGCGGCCGACGTGATCGGCGTCTTGGGTCAGAGTGCATTCGAGGTCTGCGGTGTGCTGTACGAACTCCTTCGTTCGGGAACGATCGAAGTCGTCGGTCACAGCTCCGACGTCGATGACGAAGAGCTGTGACGGGGTCGACGAGGTCGGTACCCGACACGGGAGCCCTGCGAGCATTTCTCGACGCTTGCCCGACGCCGTGGCACGCGGCTGAGACGGCTGCGGGCCTGCTCGATGCAGCAGGGTTCGAAGCCCAGGCTCTGGAGGCTCCCTTCGATGCCACCCGAAGGCGGAGCTATGTCCGCCGCGGTGGGAGCCTGATCGCCTGGCAGACAGGCGAGGGTGCGAATGCCCGCACACCGATGCGCATCGCTGCCGCGCACACCGACAGTCCCGGATTCCGGATCAAGCCTCGGCCCGAATCCGTCGTCGCCGGCGCGGTGCGCCTTGGCGTCGAGGTGTACGGCGGCCCCCTGCTCAACTCGTGGTTGGACCGTGACCTGGGGATCGCCGGCACGGTGCTCGTGGGGACGGGATCCGCTCTCGAGATCCGTCCCGTCATCGACTCCGACGCGTTGCTGCGGATCCCCCAGTTGGCGATCCACCTGGACCGGTCGGTGAACGACACCGGACTCAAGCTCGACCGTCAGAAGCACCTTCCCCTGCTCTGGGGACTGGACGACGGATCGGGGGACTTCACCTCCTATGTCGCCGAACTCGCCGGGGTGGCGGCGTCGCAGGTGCGGGGGTGGGACCTGATGCCATTCGACCTCACGCCGGCACGCGTCTGTGGCCGCCAGGGTGAACTGCTCGCATCGGCGCGACTCGACGATCTGCTGTCGTGTCACGCCGCGATCGAGGCCCTCGTCCAGACCGAATCCACCGACGAGGTGACGGCGGTCGTCGCGTTGGTCGATCACGAAGAGGTGGGCAGCACGTCTTCGACGGGCGCGGACGGAACCTTCGTCCCGCAGATCATCGAACGGATCGCCAGCGCGTCAGCTGATGGGGAACGAAACGATTTCCTGGTCGCCATGGCGTCGTCTCATGCGGTCTCGCTCGACATGGCCCATGCGACCCACCCGAATCACCCTGAGCGTCACGACCCCGGACACACCGTGCTCCTCGACGGTGGTCCGGTCGTCAAGCACAACGCGCAACAGCGGTACGCGACGAGCCTGGCGAGCATGGCCCCGTTTCTGGCTGCCTGCGACGCAGCCGATGTGGCGGTGCAGCATTTCGTCTCTCATTCGGAAATGCCCTGTGGTTCCACCATCGGACCGGCGCTCGGATCGGGACTCGGTATCGGAGTCGTCGACGTGGGAGTCGCACAACTCGCGATGCATTCGGTACGCGAGGTCTGCGGAAGCAGCGACCACGGGCGCCTCAGCCGAGCGTTGACCCGGTATCTGTCGCAAACGTGAGCACGACGGTCCGGCTCCGCCGGTGGCAGCAACGCGCCCTCGAGCGCCTCGACTCGACCGCGACGCCCGACTTTCTCGCCGTCGCCACGCCCGGTGCGGGCAAGACCACGTTCGCACTCGTGGCGCTCCGACGGCGGATGGCCGGACTGCCCGGACGTCGGGTGGTCGTTGTCGCCCCGACCGCACACCTCAAGTCCCAATGGGTGCAGGCGGCGGCCGAGTACGGGCTGGTCCTCGAACACGGATGGCGGCCCGGCGACGGCCCCCTGCCCGCAGACGTCCATGGGATCGTCACGACCTACCAGCAGGTCGCCGGGGCACCCCGAGCCGTGGCCCGTGTGGCACGCGGCGGTCTGGTCGTGCTCGACGAGATCCATCATGCAGGCGACGATCGGGCCTGGGGTCAGGGGGTGCGCGAGGCGTTCGGCGGCGCCGCGTGGCGACTCGCGCTCTCGGGAACGCCGTTCCGCTCGGACTCCCATGCGATTCCGTTCGTGCGCTACGCCATGGACGAAGCACTCCCCGACTTCGAGTACGGCTACGGCGACGCGCTCGCCGATCGCGGCGTGATCCGCCATGTGGACTTCCCGTCGCTCGACGGGGACATGGAATGGATCGACGCCGAAGGGTCGGTGCGGGGTGCGTCCTTCGACGAGATCCTTTCGGGGCCGCTCGCCTCGCAGCGCCTCAGAACGGCGCTGTCGGTCGAAGGGGAATGGCTTCCCGCGGTGCTCGACGCGGCGCATGCGCGCCTGGGTGAACAGCGTCGCCGCCGGCCCGACGCCGGCGGGTTGGTGATCGCCACCGATCAGGAACACGCTCGTGGGATCGCGGATCTCATCGAGCGCCGTCACGGGGTCGCCGCGATCGTGGCGACCTCGGACGATGCCCAGGCGTCCGAGCGGATCGCCCGCTTCGCCATCTCGACCGATCCCTGGCTGGTGGCGGTCCGCATGGTGTCCGAGGGGGTGGACATTCCGCGGTTGTGTGTGGGGGTGTTTGCAACCACGACGACGACCGAGTTGTTCTTTCGCCAGGCCGTCGGGCGACTGGTGCGGGCCCGACGGGGTGACGGGGACCTCGTCGCCTCGCTGTACATCCCCGCGGACCGACGACTCCGGGCGCACGCGGACGAGATCGCCCGGGTCCGTCGCCATCAACTCGTGACGTCCGGACACCGCAGGGTCGAAGAGGTCGACCTCGAAGCTGCGGATTCACCGACCGAGCAGATGTCATTGTTCGCGGCGGTCTCGGCGACCCCGGTCGGCTCGGTGGATGCGCTCGCCAGCGAGGTGACCGGTCCGAGGACCGCACCCGAGTTCATCGACGACGACGGATTGCTCCTCGAACTCCCCCCGCTCCCCTCTCACCGCGCCGAAGCCGACACGGCTGTCGACCAGGGCGTTGCCCCGCCGCTGCAGCGCCGCCGTCACCTCAGGTCCCTGAACGCGGCGCGCGCCGCAGACCTGGTACGTCATGCGAATCTGTCGCACGCGTCGGTAAACGCCGAGTTGAACCGTCTGGCCGGCATCACCCGGATCACCGAAGCGACCGAAACCCAGCTCGAGCGGCGGCTCGCCGTCGCCGAACGTTGGCTACGGAGCTGATGAGCCGCGGTCGCTCGGCCAGTTCGGCTGCAACAGGTGCCACTGCTCGGGCGCCTCACGGATCAACGATTCGAGCCGCTCGGCGACTTCGGCGGTGATCCGGGTGACGTCTTCGCGCAAGCGCCCTCGACGACTCACCTCGATGGGTTCGTCGACGACGAACCGGTGGCGCCGACCGTCGAAATAGGTGGCCGCGGTCACCAACGGTGCGCCGGTGCGCAACGCGAGGGTGGCGGGTCCGCCGGGAAGGGTGGTCCGTTCGCCGAAGAACGACACCTCGATGCCGTCGCCGACGAGGTCACGGTCGCTGACCAGGCACACCACCCGATTGTCCTTCAACGCCCGTATACACGCCGTGCCGGCACCGGGACCGAGCGGATGGATCTCCATGCCCAGCGAGGACCGCAGCGACAGGAACCAGTCACCCAACTCGGGCGGTTCCAGTGCTTCGGCGACCGCGGTCACCGGGATGTCGTGAACGACGGCCAACCAGAACGCCGCCCATTCCCAGCCACCCAGGTGCGGTAGGGCGACGATCACGCCGTTCCCGGCGTCGAGCGCATCGGTGACCGCGTCGAAACCGGTGATCGTGACCCCGTCGTCGATCTCTTGGGCCGAGGTCTTCGGGAGGCGGAACGACTCGAGCCAGTAGCGCGCGTAACTCGTGAACGTCTCGAGCACGATGGCATCGATGACCCGTGGCGCGAGCCGATCGCCGTACACCCGGGCGATGTTGCGTTCGACCTGTTGTCGGCGACCGGTCAGTGCACGCGCAGCGACTCTGCCGGCGACGCGCTCAACGCCGGGGAGCCAACGATCCGGGACGGCACGACAGATCGCCGACGCCGCACGGATGCCGGTGAGCGCAGGCGGATCCGAAAACACGGACGGTGCAGACATGACGTGCTCGACGCGTCGGGGAGGATCAGGCGCGGGGTCCGGCCGCGCGGCGGCGATTGGCTCGCTCGACGCCCAGCGGGCTGCGTCGACCACGGCGGCGGTGCGTGGGACGCCGTGGACGTGGCACCGATGCCTGCCGCCACACCTTCACGAACCGTTGCACTGCGGTGACCGCGGTGAGGACGCACATGACCCAGAGCACGGGGATCAACAGGTTCGAGAACAACAGGCCTAGACCCAGCGCAACCAGCCGTTCGGCCCGTTCCATCAGCCCACCCTTGGCGTCGAAGCCCAGCGACTCGGCCTTGGCCCGCTCATAGGAGATGAGCATCGAGAGTCCGAGGACGGCCATGGGGAGCAATGCGATCCGTCCTGGGTGACCCGTTGCCAGGTACCAAGCCACGCCACCGAGGAGCAGCGCATCGGTCAGACGGTCCGAAACCGAATCGAAGAACGCTCCCCGCGGTGACGCCGTCCCCGATGCTTTCGCCACGGCGCCGTCGAGCACGTCGGGAACCGCGGTCAGCACCAACAACAACAGGCCCAGACGAAGCGCTCCGGCCCCGATTGCGACCGCCCCCGCCAGCGCCATGAGGATGCCGAACGCGGTCAGGTGATCGGCACGAATACCGGTGCGTTGCAGATTTCTGCCGATGGGACGCAGGCGTTGTTCTGCTTGGGTCCTGAAGTGACCGTCGAACATCGTTCTCCTCGATGGGACCGTTCCATCCTACCCGGCTGCCGGGGCGCCCGAACGATCAACCCGGGAGATCGGTTCCCGACGGTTCGTCCTCGAGGGTCCAATCGATCGGCAGGTCGGCCTCGGGGTTGTCCTCGCTCACGAGGTCGAGTACCTCGCCGTCGAGGCCGTCCACGAGTACCAGCCCCCGGTGCCGGGGAGGGTTCTCGGCGGAGTACCAGAGGATGCGCCAGGTCGGTCGGGACGACCAACCCCGCCAGCCCATCTGAGCCGAAGCATGACCCATCGGTCGTTGGACGGCCACCGCGGCGCGCAGGAGCGCGTCCTCCTCGTCGACCTCGAGGCGGCGGCCGGTGAGGATCGAGTACACGCCGAATACGATCAGCAGGGCGCCGGCGATGCCGACTCCCAGGTTGAGCAGGACCGGGTCGTCTCCCGCCCGGAGGAGCCAGGCGGCCCCGGCCACGATACCGATGCAGCAATAGAGGACGCCGGGGATCCGGCGGCGGCTGTTGTCGGCGAACTGGTTCGGACCGAGCAATTCTTCGGTCGGCGCGGCGTCGGAACCGTCGCGTTCCACCTTCGGGTCCGGATCGGACGGCGCGTCGGAGGCGCTCATCGCGGCGACGACCCCGGCCAGGTCCGCCGGAGTTTCTCCCAGGTCACGTCGAGCGGCTCGGGCAGGACCCGGGTCTCGGCCACGGCGGTCATGAAGTTCGAATCCGCCACCCATCGGGGCAGCACGTGGACGTGCAGGTGATCGGGCACCCCCGCTCCGGCGCCACGGCCCAGGTTGGCTCCCACGTTCACCCCGTCGGGCCGGTAGGCGGTCTTGATCGCCACCACCGCCGCCCGCACCCCATCCCACAGTTCGGTGTATTCCTCGTCGGTGAGATGCTCGAGCATCGCGACCTTCCGTTTGGGTAGGAGCATCAGGTGACCGCTGCCGTAGGGGTAGGCGTTGAGGATGGCGAAGCAGCGTTCCCCGTGCCAGACGATGTGGGTCACCTCATCGGGTTCCCCGGATTCGTAGATGCGCTCGAACAACGATCGGCCGTCGGCGTCCGGTTCGAGCTGGAGGCCTTCGCCGTCGGACACCGACTCGATGTAGGTGCTGCGCCAGCCGGCCCAGATCCGGTCGATTGTCATGAGTTCGTGGTCACCGTCGTCGACGCGGACGCACGACTGTGTTCGGCGATCTCCCCGTGCAGCCGCTCTGTGAAGGCGTCCAGCGCCACACCACGTTCCACGTCGCCGCCACGGGGATTCACCCCGACCGAACCGGCAGCCACATCGTCGTCGCCGACGACGAGTACATACGGAATCTTCTCGAGTTTGGCCTTGCGGATGCGGTTGCCCAGCTTCTCGTCGGCCGGGTCGGCATCAACTCTGATGCCCGCGGCGCGCAAGCGCGAGACGACGGCCGCGGCGTAGTCCTCGTGGTCGTCGCGCACCGCGAGGACCCGAGCCTGGATCGGGGCGAGCCACGTGGGGAACGCACCGGCGAAGTGCTCGAGCAGCACACCGAAGAACCGCTCGATCGAGCCGAACAGCGCCCGGTGGATCATGATCGGCCGCTGCCGGGATCCGTCTGCGGCGACGAACTCGAGGCCAAAGCGTTCGGGGGTGGTGAAGTCGGCCTGGATAGTGGAGAGCTGCCAGGTCCGACCGATCGCGTCGCGGATGTCGATGTCGATCTTGGGGCCATAGAACGCTCCGGCGCCTTCGTCGACGGTGTAGGGCAACTGCTCTCTCTCCAACGCCGATCGCAGCGCGGCGGCTGCGGCTTTCCAGTTCTCGTCGCTGCCGAGCGACTTCGATTCGGGACGGGTCGACAGCTTGGCCTCGAAGTCGTCGAAGCCGAAGGCGCGCAGCACGCTCAGAATGAACTGCAGCAGAGATGCGATCTCGTCCACCACCTGATCCGGCGTGCAGAAGATGTGGCTGTCGTCCTGGGTGAAACCTCTGATCCGCAGCAGTCCGTGCAGAGTGCCCGAGCGCTCGTAGCGGTACACGGTGCCCAATTCGAACAGTCGGAGGGGAAGCTCACGGTAGGACCGTTGTCGGGACCGGTACACGAGCACATGCATCGGACAGTTCATGGGCTTGGGGTAGTACTCGCCGTTGTCGAGTTCCATCGGCGGGTACATGTCGTCGTGGTAGTTCTGCAGGTGACCGCTCTCGGCGAAGAGTCGACCGTTGGCGAGGTGCGGCGTGTAGACGAAGTCGTAGCCGCCACGTTCATGGCGTGCCCGGCTGTAGTCCTCCATCTGCTTGCGGATGATGCCGCCCTTGGGGTGCCAGATGGCGAGGCCCGCGCCCAACTCGGTGGGAAACGAGATCAGGTCGAGTTCGGTACCCAGCTTGCGATGGTCGCGGGCCGCGGCCTCTTCGAGTTGGTGCAGGTGCGCGTCGAGATCGGCCTTCGTGGCCCATGCCGTGCCGTAGATGCGCTGCAGCATGGGGCGGTGTTCGTCGCCGCGCCAGTAGGCGCCGGCGACCCGCATCAACTTGAAGTGCCCCAGGAACCGGCTCGTGTCCGGGACGTGCGGGCCGCGGCAAAGATCCACGAAGCCGTCGTAGCCGTGGAAGGGCTGGAGCTCTTTTGGCTTCGCCGGCGGATTCTCATAGGTGCGCACCCGTCCGGGTTCGGTCACCGAGGTCGGGTCGTCGGCTTCCCCGTCGATGATCTCCAGCTTGAACGGGTGGTCGGCGAACACCTCGCGAGCGCGGGTGTCGGTGAGTTCGTCGCGGACGAAGGGCTGGGCTTCGCCGATGATCTCCCGCATACGCACTTCGATCCGGTCGAGGTCCTCCGGGGTGAAGGTCCGGGGGGTGCCGTCGGGATCTTCGGGCAGCAGGAAGTCGTAGTAGAAGCCGTTTTCGACCGGTGGGCCGATCGCGAACGTCGCACCTTCGAACAGGTCGAGGACAGCCTGGGCCAGCACGTGGGCGGTGGAATGGCGGATCGTGAAGAGCCCCTCGTCGCTCTGTGAGGTGAAGATGGCGACCCGGTCGCCGTCGGCCAGGGGCGCCGTCAGGTCACGCTGGATGCCGTTCACGTCGGCGATGACCGCGTCCTTGTTCAGGCGCCGCCCGATCGCAGCCGCCAGGTCGCCTGCTGTGGCACCCTCGTCGAGCGCGCGTTCGGACCCGTCTGGCAGTGTGATCGTAGGCATCGAAACGCATCGTAGTTTGGGGTGCGGCCCGCGGTTTCTTCGCGTTTGTGGACTTCTGTCTGTTCAGGCGGTGGCGGCTCGAGCCAACCCG
>DASSYG010000047.1:0-5588 GCA_035703405.1 Acidimicrobiales bacterium
GGTGTCCTTGGCCAGTGCCACGATCCCGATGAACACGATCGCCGGTACATACGAGAAGAAGATCACCGCTGCGGGCAGCAGCTTGGACCACACCGACCGCCGCATCCCCAGCATGCGCTGGATCGAATACCACCACACCGCCCGGATCGACGCGCCCCGACCGAGGCGAACTCCGTCGTAACGGCGATAGCCGCGTTCGAGGATCTGCGCGGCGCCGTACCCCGTCGCCGGCGCGGCCGGACGTGGTGGGGGAGGCAGGTTCGTCACGAGCCGACCGTCTGGGCTTGGGACGACAGGTCGGGTTCGGAGAGGAAGACGTCCTCGAGCGTGGTCTGGCGTGCCTTGAGCATCCGGATCGCCGAACGTGACGCCGCAACCGCGTCGCGTACCGCGTCGAAGATGTCGTCGGGGTCACTGTCGCTCGATCGCGCTTGGACCAGGAGTTTCAGCCCGTCTCGCTCGACCGCGAACCCCGCGGTGCGCAGCGCGGCGGTCACGGCGTCCCAGCCGTCGACCAACTCGACGATCACCCCGGTTCCCTTGCCCCGGACCGTGTCGATCGTCCCGGACACCGCGACTTTGCCGTCTCGGAGGATGACGACCCCATCACAGACCCGCTCGACCTCTTCGAGCAGATGCGACGACAACATCACGTGCATGCCGAAGTCGCGGCCCATCCGCTTGATCAGATCCAACATGTCGTCGCGCTGGAGCGGGTCGAGCCCGTCAGTGGGTTCATCCAGCAGCACGAGCGCCGGATCGTGCACGATCGCCTGGGCGAGCTTGGCCCGCTGGCGTTGCCCGGTCGACATCGTTCCGAGCGGCCGGAAGCGTTCTTCGCCGAGGCCCACGTGCCACAGCGCATCGGAAGCCCGGTTGATCGCCGCTCGACGGGGCAGCCCGTGCACCTGGGCGACGTGTGCCACGAAATCCGACACGCGGGTGTCGGGGGGCAGGCGGTGGTGCTCAGGGCTGTAGCCGACGCGGGCGCGCACCTCGTGGCCGGCGACGGTCGGGTCGAGCCCGAGCACCCGCAGCGAACCGGCGTCGGGTCGGTGCAGCCCCAGGATCATGCCGATCAGGGTGGTCTTGCCCGAACCGTTCGGGCCCAACAGACCGGTGACGCCGGGGCCGACGGTGAGCTCCGCGTCGGTGAGCACCGGCGTGGACTTCCAGCGCTTGGTGATGCCGTGGCCGACGATCACCGGCTGCTGCGCGTCAGCTCCGAACGGGTCGTGACGATGCGCGTCGACGGTGGCGGCGCTCGTCATGGACGCCGATGCTACCGCCCGCCCGGTTGGCGCCGATCGACCCGGCCGAGCCGGTCACCGAGGCCGTTGACGCGCAAGCCGTGTAGAACACCTGCTACGATCGTGTCATGAGCGACGTCGCCATCAGGGAACTTCGCAACCACACCCGGCAGGTGCTCGAGCGCGTCGACGCGGGTGAGGCCATCACGATCACGGTCGACGGTCGTCCCACCGCTGAGCTCCATCCGCTGGCGAGACGCCCGAGGTTCTGTGACCGGTCCACGTTCGTCGCTACGGTTCTCGCCCACCAGGCCGACCCGGGTCTCGCCGCCGATCTGGCCGAGCTCGCGCCGGATACCACCGACGATCTCGACCGGTGACGGCGGGCTTGGCCGACACGAGCGTCTTCGTCGCGAGAGAGTCTCGACGACCTCTCGACATCGACGCATTGCCCGACGAATTGGCCGTCTCGGCGATCACGATCGGCGAGCTTCGTGCCGGCGTCCTGGCCGCATCCGACCCGCTGATCGCCGACCGGCGCCTGTCGACGTTGCAGGCCGCCCTCGGTCTCGATCCGATTCCTGTCGACGGCCGTGTCGCGAATGCCTGGGCGCGTCTGCGTATCGAGCTGCGCGAACAAGGGCGCCGACTCGGGGTGAACGACTCGTGGATCGCCGCGACGGCGATGGCCCATGATCTGGCACTCGTCACTCAGGACGACGATTACGACGGTCTCGACGCGGTCGCGGTCATCAAGGTCTGACGCCCGCTCCTGGACGCGATCCGGGCCATCTCCCGATTGCCGGGTCATCGTGGATCTCGGGTGCGGTTGCCTTTGGCTCGGTTGTGCGGTCCGCAGAGACGTTGAAGATTGGCGACGACGGTGTTGGGGTTGGCCGGATCGTACGGGTCGACATGGTCGTACTGGAGCCAGTCGCGGGCGTGGCAGCCGTCCTGGGCGCATTCGGGGCCGCAGGCGTCGACGACCCGGCGTTGACGTCGGGTCGGGAACCGCCGCCGGGGTGAAGCATCGATGGGTCGACGCTGGTTGTCTTCCATGAGCAGTGACACGAACGCCTCGGGAAGAAGCCGACCCACCGCATGATCCGACAGCGGTGTGCCGTCGGCGAGCGAGTTGCCCTCGGGCCGGACGTGTACGACGACTTCGGCGACGCTTCGACGAGTGCCGGTGCCCGGATGGCCAGTGCTGTCGAGGATGCGCACCAGCGCGTCGACGCGTTGCTGAGCGAGCGACGGCCAGGTGGGCTTGGCGGATTGCGACGCCCGGCTCCGGGGTGCAACCGACTCGTCCGCGGACGCGGCCCGCACCTCTGCGGCCGAGGTCGGTTCGACCGGATCATGTTCGCCCGGATCGCCGCCGCCCGGTTCCTCTTTGGCCGGGTCGCAGCACATGACTTCGGTGTCGATGATCGCTTGGATCTTGCCGGCCTGCTCGGGAGGGACCTTGAGCGTGAAGACGACCATCCCGTCCGGGTCGGTTCGCCACGACAGCGCACGTTCGTCGTAGTGGCGGGCGTCGATGACCTCTTGGTCTTCGTGACCCAAGCTCCACGCCGCGATAGCGGCGCCGAGACTGCCGGCGGGTGTGGTGCGGGCGAGATCGACGAGCGCCTCGATGTTGTCGTCGGTGAGATGTGCAGCAAGGGTGCGGGCCTTCGCGTACGAGATCGTACCGTCGGCCATCGCCTCGTCGAGCGCAGGCCAGGCGCGCAGCGCATGGGCGACACGGACCTGGGTGCGGGCGGTCCCGACCTCGATGTCGCACAGATCGGCCAACCACGCTGCACACGACAACGCTCCCCAGGTGACCCAGGAACCACGGGCGTCCAGTTCGCCGACCAGCACGAGCAACTCATAGGTCCCGAAATGCAGCCGCTTCACCAGCCCGGACAACTCGGCTTCGAGGTGCTCGGTCGGCGCCTCGGCGAGGTCGACGCGCGTCCGCGGACGCGTGCTTCGGTCGGAGCCGGCATCGCCAGAAGTTGAGTTCCACCCGTCGGGATCGGCCTCGAAATCCGGCTGCAAAAGGTGTGCTGTTCCGGTTGTTTCGATGATGGTCATAATGCGCTCCTTGGAGAATCGAACTCGGTTCGATTCTAGAAAAGGGGTGTGACATTTTCGGCTGGCGTAACGGGGCCGCGAACGACGTTTCCCAGCACGCGTCCGCGGACGCGCCACACCGATCACACTCCGCATATCACCCCGCGAAATCCAAAGGACGCGTCCTGGCCAAGTCAACGCTCGCCGCTCGGGCGGGCCGATCTTCGAGAATGTTCAGATCCCACCGCCCCCGCCGCTCCGCTCTACGCCTTTAGGATCGGAGCTTGCTCCGATCCTAAAGCGAGCGTGTGACATTTTCGGCCCCGTGAGCAAGGAGCAGGAACAAGCTTCTCGCGGACGCGTCCGCGGACGCGTCGCCAGCAATGTCACCAGCAGCAGCATCACCAGAAATTTCGCAAGAACCGGCGACCGACCCGCCTCGATGTCCTGCCTGACCGAGTTGATCCGCAAGACCCGGGACAAGGACCCCGCGCTCGCCGCCAATTGGCGCCACGGGGGCCGTGGCGTTCCCATTCGGGGTCACCCGGCCGCAGTCCGGCTTGGGTGAGCTTGGCCGACGCGTTGGGAAAGCTTCGAGGTCTCGCCGCCTACGCCGAGCGCCACGCGGCCCAGTACCAGCGCATCGAATCGGTCACGATGATCGACGCCACGCTGCGCGTGCTCGACGTGACCTCGCCGAAGGTCCGGGAAGCCATCGCCGCCGCGACCGACGCCAAGTCGCTGTTCGCGGGGACGCTCGCCGCTGACTACTGACCGGCCCGACCAATCGGACGCAGCGGGCGAAGTCGCTGGAAGTCGCCCGGCTCGTAGCATCGGTACGTGGCCGCACCGCTGATCGTCGCCGAATCGGTCGGCCTGGAGTATCCGACGCGCGTCGTGTTCGATGCGGTGACCCTCGGGGTCGCCGCGGGCGACCGCATCGGGATCGTCGGCGTGAACGGCGATGGCAAGTCGACTCTGTTGGGCCTACTCGCCGGGACGACCGAGCCGGACGACGGGCGGGTGGTCCGGCGACGCGGCGTGCGCGTGGGCATGCTGGGCCAAGGCGACGATCTCGACCCGTCGGCAACGGTCGCCGACACGATCGTCGGGAGCCGCCCCGAGCACGAATGGGCGGGTGACGCGAAAGTACGTGACGTCATAGGCGGGCTCGTCGCTGATGTGCCTTGGGAAGCGCCGATCGGCGAGCTGAGTGGCGGCCAGCGCCGCCGTGTCGCGCTCGCCGCGGTGCTCGTCGACGACTGGGACGTGCTCGCCCTGGATGAGCCGACGAACCATCTCGACATCGAGGGCATCACCTGGTTGGCGGCCCACCTGAGCACGCGCTGGCCGCACGCCGCCGGCGCATTGTTGGTGGTCACCCACGATCGCTGGTTCATCGACGAGGTCTGCACCACCACCTGGGAGGTCCACGACGCCACCGTCGACGCGTTCGAAGGTGGCTACGCCGCATACGTGCTCCAAAGGGTCGAACGAGACCGGATCGCCGCCGCGACCGAAGCCAAACGACAGAACCTGCTCCGCAAGGAACTGGCGTGGCTGCGCCGGGGCGCGCCGGCCCGCACGCGTAAACCGAAGTTCCGGATCGAAGCCGCCAACGAACTCATCGCGGACCTCCCACCGGTTCGCAACCCCGTCGAGTTGCAGCGCCTCGCGGTGGCGCGCCTCGGCAAAGACGTGGTCGACCTCGAAGACGTCGGCGTCCGCTACGGCGACCACGAAGTGCTCCGCCGGGTGACCTGGCGGCTCGCACCGGGCGAACGCACCGGCATCATGGGTGCCAATGGCACCGGCAAGTCGACGCTGCTCGGCCTGATCGCCGGCACGGTCACCCCGGCCACCGGCCGGGTCAAGCGCGGCAAGACCGTGAAGGTCGGTCTTCTGGACCAGCAGTTCAGCCAACTCGCCGAGATCGGCGGCGACCGCGTCCGTGAGGTGCTCGCCCGTACGAAGGCGACGTTCCAGATCGACGGCAAGGACCTGACCCCCGCCCAGTTGTTGGAGCGGCTCGGCTTCTCGAAGCGTCACCTCTCATCGTTCGTGCGGGAGCTCTCCGGAGGCCAGAAGCGCCGCTTGCAGTTGTTGCTGTTGCTGCTCGACCAGCCGAACGTGATCCTGCTCGACGAGCCGACCAACGATGTCGACGCGGACATGCTCGCCGCCACCGAGGACCTGCTCGATTCGTGGCCCGGCACGCTCATCGTCGTGTCGCACGACCGCCGCTTCCTCGAAGCCATCGACCTCACCCGCTCCATC
>DASSYG010000307.1:0-8682 GCA_035703405.1 Acidimicrobiales bacterium
TGATGTACGGCTTCATCACCGCGGCGACGTACTCGCCGTGCGAGTAGGGAGCGAGCGAGTCGCCGATGTCGTGGATGAGCGCACACAGCACGTACTGATCATCGCGTCCGGCGCGCTCCGCGCGGGTCGCGGTCTGCAACGAGTGGGTGAGCCGGTCGACGGCAAACCCACCGAAGTCACCATCGAGCAGACGCAGATGGTCCATCACCCGATCGGGAAGACGCTCGGCCGCGAACATCGCCTCGGTGGCGATGATGTCCCAGTCGGCTTTGGTGCCTTCGGTCATGGCATGGAACTGCGCTTTTGCCGGCGCCTCGAGATCAGTCATGGGTCCTCCTCATCGCGTCGGCCATACCGTACCGGCTCGTTCGATGTGCATGCCGTGGTCCCTGAGAGACCCACCTGCTGGCATGACCGGCGGCGTGGCGACTAGGCATGCATCCGGCGGCGTCGAGTCATGACGCCGAGTTCGACCAAGGGGAATTCATCATGACGTTGCGTGGTGCTGCGGCAATCGTCGGCGTGTCCGACGAGGTGTCGCCGACCGGAGAGCTCAGCGTGCGCGGGCGCGCCCTGGAAGCCAAGGTCGTGCGCGATGCCCTCGACGACGCCGGACTGGAGCTGTCCGACATCGACGGGGTGTGCCACGTCGGCGGGGCGATGGACTTCGCCGAGTTCCTGGGCATCGCTCCCCGATTCGTCGACTCGACCCTGACCGGCGGGTCGTCGTTCGAGATCCATCTCGAACACGCCGCCTCCGCGATTGCCGCGGGCGTCGCAGAATGCGTGCTCGTCGTGTTCGCCCAGACACCTCGCGCGGATCGCACCGCTGCGAAGAAAGCCGGCAAGTCCGGGGGCGCCCGCCGCCGAGGGCCCCTGTTCGGGGGACCCGATCCGATCGCCGAGTGGGAGTTGCCCTACGGGCTACAGGGCCCCGTCGGCTCCTACGCGCTCGCCGCCAGCCGGCACATGTCCCAATACGGCACGACCGCCGAACAACTCGCGCGGATCGCCGTGTCGGCCCGCCGCTGGGCGGCGCTGAACCCCCGAGCGAAGAACCGTGACCCGCTCACCGTCGCCGACGTGGTCGACTCGGCCATGATCGCCTCACCGCTGCACAAGCTCGACTGCTGCCTGGTGACCGACGGTGCCGGTGCGTTCATCGTCACCTCGGCCGAACGGGCCCGCGCACTCGCCAAGCCACCGGTCTATCTGCTCGGCGCGTCAACCGCCACGACGCACCGGATGATCACCGAGATGCCCGATCTGACCGTCACCCCGGGCGCCATCTCGGGACCCCATGCCTTCGCGATGGCGGGCATCACTCCCGACGACGTCGACGTGTTGATGGGCTATGACAGCTTCACCATCACCCAGTTGCTGCACTACGAAGATCTCGGGTTCTGTGCCAAAGGCGAAGGCGGCCCATTCGTGGAGTCCACCGACACCGGGCCGGGCGGCACGCTGCCCACCAACACCAATGGGGGCGGACTTTCGTACACCCACCCGGGGATGTACGGCATGTTCCTCGTCGTCGAAGCGGTCCGCCAACTTCGCGGCGAGTGCGGCGACCGACAAGTCCCCGACGCCGAGGTCGCGGTGGCCCACGGGTCGGGCATGGTGCTGTCGTGCATGTCCACCGCCGTGCTCGGCACGGAGGCGACGTTGTGACCGACGAACGATCCGAGACGACCGAACCCTTCGGACCCCAGCGCTTCCAGCCCACCCCGACCGAGACCACCGAAGTCTTCTGGGAGGCCACCCGCAACCGCACCTATCTTGTGCAGTGGTGCACTGCGTGTGACGCGCCCATCTTCTACCCACGTGAGGTGTGCCCGCAGTGCCTGCGCAGCGACGCGCTCACCTGGCGACCGTCGAGCGGTCGCGGACAGATCTACGCGCACAGCGTCCAGCATCGTCCGGCGCATCCGGGCATGGCCGACCTCGTCCCCTATGTGGTCGCCCTGGTCGACCTCGACGCCGGCCACGGCGGTCGCACGGTCCGGATCATGTCGAACATCACCGAAGTCGACCCCGGCGATGTTCACAACGGCGACGCGGTGGGTCTGGTCTGGGAGCCCCTTGACGACGGCCGACACCTCGCTGTGTTCACCCCAGCCGGCGCCCCTGCTGACACCGCAGCCGGCGCGCATGATGGGGCGACCAGCGATGCCTGAGTTGGCGCATTGGGCGGCCACGACGCCCGAGCGCCTTGCGATCGTCTCGCCGGAGGGAAACCGGACGTTCGCCGAACTCGAGAAGCGCGCAAATCGCCTCGCCCATGCCCTTGCCCGCCGGGGCCTGCGACCAGGTGACGCGGTGGCGATCATGGCCGGAAACGAACCCGTCTTCGTCGAGACCGTGTTTGCTTGTCGCCGCGGCGGGTTCCGACTCACCACCGTCAACTGGCACCTCACCGCTGCCGAAGCGGCCTACATCGTCGACGATTGTGAAGCCAAGGCACTGATCACCACCGCCGCGCTGGACGAGGTCGCCACCCGAGCCTTCGACGCCGCGCCGCAGTGCCGAGTCGGACTGACCACCGGTGCGGCCCGGCTCGGATTCGCATCGTACGAGGACGCGTGCGCAGCCGAACCCGACACGCCGGTGGAGGCACCCACACTCGGCGCCACCATGCTCTACACGTCGGGCACGACCGGGCGGCCCAAAGGGGTGTTCCGCGAGCAGCGGTCGACCACGGTGGCGAACGTCGGCGGCTACCGCGAGGAAGGCGGTGACGTGCACCTGTGCACCGGCCCGCTGTACCACGCAGCTCCGCTCGCGTTCTCGCTCAGCATCCCCCTTGCCTTCGGGGCGACCGTGGTGTTGATGGACCACTGGGACGCCGAAGAAGCGCTCGAGTTGATCGAGACCCACCGGGTCACCCACAGCCACATGGTGCCCACCATGTTCCACCGGCTCCTCGCCCTCGACGACGACCGTCGCGGCCGGGCCGACGTCTCGTCGTTGCATTATGTGCTGCACGGCGCCGCGCCGTGCCCGGTGCCGGTGAAACGACGCCTCATCGAATGGATCGGTCCCGTCGTGTGGGAGTACTACGCCGCCACCGAAGGGGTCGGCAGCTTCGTCGATTCGCCGACCTGGCTGGCGCACCCCGGCACCGTCGGGCGGCCCCTGAGCGAGGGCCAGGTGATGATCGGCGACGCCGAGGGAGAACCGTTGCCCGCTGGCGAGGTCGGTCTGGTGTATCTGCGCAGCCCCGGAGACGACCGGTTCGCCTATTTCAAGGACGACGACAAGACCGCTTCGGCCTACCGCGGCGACTACTTCACCCTCGGCGACGTCGGCTACTTCGACGATGAGGGCTACCTGTATCTCACCGATCGCAGTTCGAACCTCATCATCTCGGGCGGCGTGAACATCTACCCCGCCGAGATCGATGCGGTGCTGCTGGAACATCCCGCCGTCGCCGACGCCGCGGTGATCGGCGTGCGCGACCCCGAATGGGGCGAGAGCGTCGTCGCGGTCGTCGAGCCCCGCGACGGGGTCACACCCGACGTTGCGCTCGCCGCCGATCTCGTCGCGTTCTGCCGGGACCGACTCGCCCATTTCAAGTGCCCGAAGCGGGTCGAGTTCCTCACGCCGCTCCCCCGCTCGGACAACGGCAAGATCTACAAGCGCCGCCTGCGAGAGACGTTCCGTGCGGCGTCGCCCGAGACAGAAGGCTCACCGTGACCACCGAGCTGCTCGACGACCTGCGTGGCTGGCTCGATGACAACTGGGACCCGGACCTCACCGTCGGCGAGTGGTGGGAACGCCTCGGCATGGCCGGTTGGTCCACCCCGATGTTGAGCGTCGAACCGCTCGGTCATAGCACCAGCCGCGGCGACGCGCTGAGAATCGCGGCCACCATCGTCGAGCACGGAGCCCTGGGTGCGCCACTCGGTCTCGGGTCGGGGCTCGCAGCCCCCACGATCGTCACGCACGGCACCTCTGCGCAGATCCGACGGTTCGTCCCCGACATCTCGTGCGGCCGACGACTTTGGTGCATGGCCATGATCCTCCGCCACAACCGCGACCTCGGACTCGACCTGCTCGGCCCCCGGGGGATGCTGCACTCCTACGATCCCCCGGCGGCGGGCGACACGACGCTGAGCGAGTCGCCCGCAGGACGTGCCGCGGTGCCCCTCACCGGGCAAGCGCTGAGCGCGCAGGCCCTCCCGATCTTCGGCGGCACCGACCAGATCCAGCGCAACATCATCAGCGAACGCATCCTCGGGCTGCCCAAGGAACCTGGCGACCTGTCACGCGTGCCGTTCAACGAACTCCCCGGAGCTGACTCGGACCCCAACGGCCGGCGCGAGCCCGCAACGGTGTCACCAGCAGTCGATAGCATCATCCCAGTGGCGCGACGAGCGCTCCCTCGCCGGTTTTTCGGCCCGCCAACCCGAATGCCGTCGACAAGGACGCGACGATGCCACTCACCGAAGAATCCCGCCACCAATTGTTCCAGGGGCTGCAAGAAACCCTCGGACCCGACAAGGCTGCCACGCTCATGGATCTCCTTCCCCCAGTTGGATGGGCCGACGTCGCAACCAAGCGCGACCTCGACCATCTGGGCGACACGCTCCGCAGCGAGATCGCAACCCTCGGAACCGAACTCCGCGGCGAGATCGCAACCCTCGGAACCGGATTTCAGCGTGAGATTCAGAAGACCCGTGCCGAGTTCTTCCGGGAGCAACGCAATCAGGCGATTGCGATCATCGGGGCGAACGCCACGATCACCGGAGTGCTTCTGGCCGTATTCCGCTTGCTGTGAGCTGGCTTTGCCTGACACGAACCGACGCCGGCCGGCCGGCCTGAAGCGCTTGTCCCCGCCCCCGTCCGCCGGCACCCCAGTTCACGGAGGCTCCGTTGCGCATCCTGTATCTCGACATCGACACGCTGCGACCCGACCACCTCGGTTGCTACGGCTACCACCGCAACACCAGCCCCAACATCGACGCCGTCGCCCAAGACGCCGTCCGCTTCGAGAACGTCTACGCCTCGGACGTGCCGTGTCTGCCGAGTCGCACGGCGTTGGCCACCGGAACCTTCGGCACCCGTAACGGCGTGGTCACCCACGGCGGGTCGGCTGCCGATCTGCGCCCCGAAGGCGCCCACCGGAACTTCTTCGGCCGCTACATGCGCACCGCGTGGGCCTACCGGCTCTATTCCGCTGGCTATCACACGGCGTCGATCTCGAGTTTTCCGTTCCGTCACGCCGCGTCCTGGTGGAACCACGGTTTCATGGAATCACTCAACCTGATGCGCGGTATGGGCGCCGAACGTGCCGACCAAGTGCTCCCCGGCGCGCTCGACTGGTTGGAGCGCAACGGCCGACCCGATCAGTGGTTCCTCCATGTACACCTGTGGGATCCCCACACCCCGTACAACACCCCCGACGACTACGGGAACCCGTTCGCGTCGGATCCGATTCCGGCGTGGCACACCGAGGAGGTTCGGGCCCGGAACTGGGAGTTGTGCGGCCCGCATTCGGCGCAGGAACCATGGGGATTCAAACCCGACGAGTGGGGTCCACCCCCACCACGTCAGCCTTGGGATGCCTCGTCGATGAACCGGGTCAAAGGGATCTTCGACGGCTACGACGTCGGGATCCGCTACGCCGACGACGCGGCCGGCGCGATCCTCGACAAGCTCGACACCCTCGGCGTGCTCGAGGACACCGCCATTCTGATCAGCTCGGACCATGGTGAATCCTTCGGCGAACTCGGCGTGTACGCGGATCACCAGTGCGCGGATCAGGTCACCACGCACATCCCGGCGATCTTGCGCTGGCCCGGCATCGAAACGCGCGTCGACCCCGATCTGCACTATCAGTTCGACCTGGCCGCCACCATCGTGGAACTCGCCGGGGGCACCGTTCCCACCACGGTCTGGGACGGTCGTTCACTCGCCCCCGCGTTGCGCGCGGGCACACGCGACGGACGCGACCATCTGGTGCTGACCCAGGGAGCGTGGACCTGCCAGCGCGGGGTTCGTACCGGCGATCATCTGTACCTGCGCACCTGGCACGACGGCTATCACGCCTGGAACGACGAGATGCTCTTCGACGTCGCAGCCGATCCCCACGAGACCAACGACCTCGTCGGCGACGCCACGCACGCCGCGGCGCTCGCCAGCGCGCGTGAGGTGTTGGCGGGCTGGACTGACGCCCAACTCGCGCGCAACGGCGGGATCGACCCGATGGAAACCGTCGTCGCCGAGGGCGGGCCATACCACACCCGCGGGCATCTGCCCCGCTACCTCGACCGGCTCCGTGCCACCGGCCGCTCCCAGTGGGCCGACGTGCTGGCCGACAAGTACGCAGCCGAAGCGGACCGTTCCTACTGGCACGACTTTCGTGCCGCCAACCGCGCCGTGATCACCGAATCCTCCGGCTGAGTTCGATCCTGGATTCGTGGTCGGCCGAGCCGTGGTCGAGCCACGGCTCGAAGGGTCAGCTCGTGGCGCGCAGGGCCTCGGCGACCGGGGTGGTGCCGGTGTTGAACGTGATCGTCTGCCCGATGGTTTCGGGTTCGGCCAACGTGGCGACCACGACTGCGGCCACATCGGCGCGCGGCACCTGGCCGCCGTCGGCCTCGTCGACCGCGATCGTTCCGAGACCGGGATCGTTCGTCAACCCGCTGGGTCCCAGCACCGTCCAGGCCAGCGTCGTGCCGCGGAGATACTCGTCGGCCGCCGCCTTGGCCTCGGCGTAGGGGAAGAACCCCGAATCAGCCGGCACGCCGTGATCGACCCGGCTCCCGAAGAACGAGACCATCACGTAACGGTCGACACCGGCGGCAGCGGCCGCGTCCATCGAACGAATCGCCGCATCACGATCGACTGCACGCGTACGGACCGGGTTTCCCCCACCGGCGCCCGCCGACCACACCACCGCATCGTTGCCTGCGAACAGCTCGGTCATCTGCTCGGTCGAAAGGGTCTCGACGTCGGCCACGACGGGGTGCATCGCCGCGCCCGTCACGTCGTCGGCGTGCGACGGATTGCGGATGATGCCGGTGACCCGGTGGCCCTGCTGATCGAGCATGGGCCCCAGTAGTCGGGCAACCTTCCCGTTTGCTCCGATGACAACGACGTGCATGTCGACCTCCTTGGGTCTGGCGCTCTCTGGGTTCAAAGACCGACAGCGGTGAGGTCGAGCCCAGCGAGATATTCGGGATCGTACAGGACATCGATGGCGACGATGCGGCCGTCGGTGACCGTGAACGCCATGACCGAGATCCGTTTACCGGTGGGCATGACGACCACTGCACCGGCGGCGCCGTTGAGCAGAGCGGGACGGACGAACTCGGCCAAGGTGCATCCGACGCCGGCATTCCGGGCGACTTCGTGGGCGTCGTTCAGCACGACACTCGGAGGGGAGGTCGAGCGCCCGCCGTCGGCCCGGAGCACGACGTCCGGCGCGAGCACGGCCACCAGAGCATCGAAGTCGCCGAGACGCGCCGCGGCGAAGAACGCGTCGACGACCTCACGCTGGCGACCCTGGTCGGCATCGGGGGTCGGGGCACCGTCCCGCACGCGACGTCGAGCCCGGCTCGCCAACTGGCGGGTGGCTGCCGGGGAGCGGTCGAGCATCGTCGTCAACTCGTCGAATCGCTCGACCCCGGCGCCGAACACGCCGTACTCGGCGGCGATCGGAACGCGTCGCTCTAGCATCAGAAGCAGTGTGGTGGCGCTCGATCGGCGCTCCGGTGCCGATCGAACCCACCCGAGACCTCCGTGACCCGTGAATCGAGGCACCATGACCACCGTCCTGCAACCGGATGCTGCCCCGGCGGATCCCGGCGACGCGAGCCGCCCGGCCGAGCACCCCGCGTCGATCACCCCCGCCGTTGTCGACCGACTCGCGTCGCTGGTGGCCGCGGCCGACGATGCGACCACGGTGACCACCACCGCCCCCTACACCGGAAAGGTGCTCGCCACACTGCCCGTGTCGACCCCCGACGAGGTGGCCGCAGCCTTCGAGCGTGCCCGGGCCGCCCAGACGCGTTGGGCCGCCACGTCGGTGGCCGAACGGTGCCGCATCATGCTGCGCCTGCACGACCTGGTGCTGGACCGCCAGAACGAGATCCTCGACCTGATGCAAGCCGAGAACGGCAAGACCCGTCGGGACGCGTTCCTCGAGGTGTCCGACATCGCGATCACGTCGCGCTACTACGCCCGCACCGCGCAACGACTGCTCGCGCCTCAACGCCGTCGGGGTGCGATTCCCGGGCTGACCCGCACCACCGAGTTGCGTCACCCCAAGGGCGTGGTGGCGATCATCTCGCCGTGGAACTACCCGCTGTCGATGGCTGCCAGCGACGCGATCCCCGCGCTGGTCGCCGGCAACGCCGTGGTGCAGAAGCCCGACACCCAGACCGCGCTCAGCGCGCTGTGGGCACTGGAGCTCGCCCGTGAGGCCGGGCTGCCCGACGACGTGTGGCAGATGCTCGTGGGCCGCGGGCGCGACATCGGCGCCACGATCGGCGACAACGCCGACTACATGATGTTCACCGGGTCCACCGAGAGCGGCCGGAAGATTGCCCGCGACGCCGGGGAGCGACTGATCGGGGCGTCGCTGGAGCTGGGCGGCAAGAACGCGATGATCGTCCTCGACGACGCAGACGTGACCCGTGCCGCCAAGGGCGCGATTGCCGCGTGCTTCCCCTCGGC
>DASSYG010000138.1:0-12069 GCA_035703405.1 Acidimicrobiales bacterium
CCATCTTTATACACCCAGGGAACCATGCTTGCATATCGACGTGCGGTGGAGGCGGTACGGCGGCGCCGCGACGGATGAGACTCGGCGCCGGACGCTGCGTGGGTGGCCCACGACGGTTGCCGCCGGCGAAACCACGAGTCCGAGGGGGCCTCTCGCCGGCCCAGACGATCCGCAGCGGGGATCAGTGCCGCGCCAGCCTCGTCCGGTAGCGATCCGCGTCGGCGTCGCTGAACGCGCAAAGGGTCACCGTCACCGTCTCGGTGGGCACGTCCGGCGGCGAGGCGCGCAACAGCGTCTCGATCACGAGGTCGGCAGCGGCTTCCTTGGGGTAGCCATAGACGCCGGTCGAGATCGCGGGAAAGGCGATGGTGGAGGCGCCGAGTTCGTCGGCGACCTCGAGGCTACGTCGGTAACACGATCGCAACTGGTCCGTCTCGCCTCGGTCGCCGCCGCGCCAGACGGGTCCCACCGTGTGGATCACCCAGGTGCAGGGCAGGTCGTAGGCACCGGTGGCTTTCGCGTCGCCCGTGGCGCAGCCGCCCAGGGTGCGACATTCGGCGAGCAGTCCGGGGCCGGCAGCGCGATGGATGGCGCCGTCGACGCCGCCTCCTCCGAGCAGCGAGTTGTTCGCCGCGTTGACGATCGCGTCCACTGTCAAAGTGGTGATGTCCCCGACCGTGACCTGGATCGTCGGTCCGCTCATGGCAGTGGACGAGTCGTGACGTCGGTGAACGCGGCCGCCTGGCCCCGGTGAAGGTGTCCGATGTACCCGCCGGCATAGCCCGGGTGGTCCCACCCCTGGGGCAGTGCGATCGACTGCACCCGTGACGTGTCGCTCCACGACGGCTGGGGATTGGACCCGGTCCAGACCATGAAGCTGAACACGTGTCCGCTGGCGCGGGCGCAGACGTGCCACGGCGCCGGCGCCATAGACGGGGCGAACACGCCGCCGTGAATGAGCGAGCCGACGGTTCGTGACAGGTCGAACTGGGCGATCTGGGTGAAGGGATGTGCCCGGTCGAGTGAATTCCAGACATGTACGTTGAACAGCCAGATCGCGCCGAAGTACACGTTCTGGGTGACGGTGACGGCCTTGATTCCCTTGTTGTCCGCGGTGGCCGGCGCGACCCGCAACGCGATCCCGGGCTGCAACAGCCCCGTGGAAGGGACCGCCGCGACGGTGTTCCAGGTCGCGCACGACTCCTGGTCGGACGCGTACTTCGAGTCGGCGTACCAGAACACTTCTCGGACGTTGCTGTCCGATGCCGGCTGACCGGGTTGGGCGAACACGACGTCCCGACTACCCGCGTAGTGGTACGTCATGTTGGACGCCGACGTCAGCGGCGCATGGCGGACTGGACCCGACACGCTGCCGATGACCGGGTCACATCCGGTGAGCACGACGAGTGCGGCAACGACCAGCACGCCACCCATCGCCCTCGTGCGTACCGGCCTGCTCATCGAGGTCAGAATCTACCAGCGATCCGGGGCGGTCGGTCCTCGGCCCGCACGGCCCGTCGTGCCGGGCGGTGCTCGGAGTCTGTGGCTTTTCGGGCTCGGCCTCCCGGCGGTGGCGGAACCGCGTGGGTAGGGTCACGGGATGGGGTTCTACGGCGATCAGGTGCTGCCTCGGGTCATCGACGTGATGCTGGGCGGCGACAAGCTCGGCGAGTTGCGGGCCCGTGCCATGCAGGGACTCACCGGTGAGGTACTCGAGATCGGATTCGGCTCGGGCACGAACGTGCCGTGGTATCCGCCGGAGGTGACCCGGGTGATCGCGGTCGACCCGGCGACGGTCGGACGCAAGCTCGCCGCCAAGCGTCTGGCGGCATCCCCGGTGCCGGTCGAATTCGCAGGGCTCGATGGTGACCGCATCGACCTGCCGGGTGCTTCGATGGACAGCGCGCTGAGCACGTTCACGCTGTGCACCGTGCCCGACGAGGTGGCGACACTGCGGGAGATCGCGCGCATCCTCCGGCCGGGCGGACGCTTGTTCTTTCTCGAACACGGACGATCCGACGATGCCCGGGTCGCGGCCCGCCAGGAGCGATTGGACGGTGTCCAGCAGCGCATCGCCGGAGGCTGTCACCTCACCCGTGACCACACCTCGATGCTCGAGGAGGCCGGCTACGTCGACATCGAGTGCACGAACTTCACGATCGCCGGCTTGGCGACGATGAGCTACCTGTACGCAGGTTCGGCACGTCGTCGGGAGTCCGTCGCGACCGACTGAGGCCCGGGGCCGGCCGACACGATCGTCATGGCGGTCAGCGCGTCGACGCTGTGGCCGCGACGACGGCCGCGCCGAGTAGTCCGGACGTACCGCCGTGGGGCGAGACGAGCACGGTCGGCGGCTTCCACCGCACCGCCGGCGGCCAGCGACGTTCGAGCAGCGCCGTCGACGCCGGCGCGAGCACGTCGCCGATCGAGGCCGCGATCCCGCCGGCCAGGACGATCGTGCGTGGCTGGAACGTCATCGACAGGTTGTAGACGAACGTGGCGAGATCTGCGGCGAACTGCTGCGCCCCGGCGGAATCACCGTGGCGGTCCTGCGCCTCGCCGAGTCCGCGACTCCCGAGCGCCCAGAAGATCTTCGCGCGGGCGGCGTCGGTTTCGTCATCCCCGGGAGCGGGCGGCGTGAGAAACACATGGCCGAACTCCCAGTCGGCGTCGGGACGGGGTCGTCGCACTG
This sequence comes from Acidimicrobiales bacterium, assembly GCA_035703405.1. Taxonomy (GTDB): domain Bacteria; phylum Actinomycetota; class Acidimicrobiia; order Acidimicrobiales; family Iamiaceae; genus JAFDWI01. The sequence continues at coordinate 2,693 of DASSYG010000138.1, forward strand.
CGCCGGCGGCGTCGGTCATCGCGAACCCGAGCGCCGTGCCCAGGGTCAGACAGATCAGCGGGTGGGCGTGCCCCACAATGTGCGCGCTCAGGTGAGCTTCGGCGTCGTTGACAACGGTGACCGGCACATCGAGCTTGCGGGCGAGGCGACTGGCGAGTGGGCCCTTCGCCCAGGGGTAGGCACCGGCGAAGAGCACCTCGCCGGTCGAAGGGTCGGTGGGTCCGGCGATCGCGACCCCGACTCCAGTGACTCCGGCACCAGCGGGTTCAGCGCCAGCGAGATCGGCGCCCGTGACGTCGGCGAGACCGGCGCGGAGTGCCTTGACGAACGCCCGTCGACCGACCGACTTGTCGATGAAGGTCACCTCGGAGTCGAGTCGGGTTGTGGTGTCTTCGATGCGGACCCGCGCGACGCGGGCGCCGGACGAACCCATGTCCACCGCGCCCCAGGTCGCCACGACCCTGAGCCTACGTGGGGTTCGGCTACCGTCTGGCACGCCGCGGTGTTGCGCGGGGTCGATCTCGTGCTGCACTCCGGCGAGGTCGTCGCCGTGATCGGCGCGAACGGTGCGGGCAAGTCGACGTTGTGCGGAGCGCTCGCCGGCACCGTGGCCCCCGGCGGTGGCACCGTGCACCCCGACCCTGCTCGGTGACGCCTACCTCGGCTCCTGAACCGGCGAGTCGACCGCGGTGAGAACCGTCAGGTCTCGAGAACGCGGAGGGGATGGATTCCGTCGACGTAGCCGATGAACGGTGGGTGGATGTTGTAGCCGAGCAGTTCTCGGAGCCGTTCGGGCAGGGTGCGTACGACCTCAGGAGGGACCGCGAGCACATGGTTCTCCTGGGCACGCAGCCAGGAGACCACGTATTCCAGGATGACGCCCAGACGTCGACCCTCGGTGCGATTCGCCCCGCCGTGATGCCACAGGCTGCCGTGGTAGAACAGTACCGAACCAGCGGGCATCGTCGCGGGGATCGCCAGCGCCGGGTCGGGTGGTTCGGCGGGTGGGCGGGCATGGCTGCCGGGGATGACCATCGTCGCGCCGTTGTCGACGGTGAAGTCGTCGAGCGCCCACATGGTGTTGACAACGACCTCGGGATGTGGCCAGGTGAGCGGGTAGATCAGGTCGTCCCGGTGCAGCATCTGCGGGGCTTCACCCGGACCGATGTCGATCCCGACGGGAGCCGAGAGCTGGTACGACGACCCGAGCACCGCGTCGAGCACGCCGAGCACCCGCGGATCGGTGGCGATCTCGTCGAAACCGCGCACCTTCGCGAACAACGCGTAGATCCGTCGAGTCGAATGACCCTCGAAGTCGTTTCGTCCCGACGGGGTGCGGGCACGATGGGGGGCGAGTTCGGACCGCAGCGCCGCGACCTTGGAGGCGGAGAGGAAACCTTCGACAACGGTGCAGCCGACCGCGTCCATGCCCGAGACGATGTCGTCAACGGTCGCATCGGGACCCAGTCGAGGGATCGATTCCATCATCGCCGACCGTATCGGGTGCGACACATCGACGGACAACGCTCCGGCGCCGGGATCGGTGACCCGTCGTGCGCCTCGCTCGGGCCGGTTCTCCCGCCTGGTCGCAACGAATCGCTCAGACCGGGACGATCACTTCGGCCGAGTCGTTCGCCGGTCGGTTCACCAGCGTGGCGACCTCGTCGAAGACCAACAGGTCGTCGCGAGCGGGTGCCAACAAACGGACCTGGTCGGCGTCGTTCAGCGGCACCGGGGCGAGCCACTGCTCCCAGTCGGCGGGATCGACGATGACCGGCATCCGATGGTGGATCGGCGCCATCGCCTCGTTCGCGTCGCAGGTGAGGATCGTGAAGCTACGCATGGGTCGGTCCTCGGCGTCGTACCAGGTCTCCCACAACCCGGCCAGGCCCAGGGGAGTGCGGTCGGGGGAGTGGATGTGGAACGGGGTCTTCGGCGGCTTGGATCCCGCGGCGGCCTCGGCCGGTTTCGCCCATTCGTAGAACCCGTCGACCGGCACGAGGCACCGACGCTTCGCGAACGCCGAACGGTAGGCGTTCGACGTGGCGACCTTGTCGGTGCGGGCGTTGATCATCCGGTTGCCGATGCTCGGCTCCTTCGCCCAGCGGGGCACGAGTCCCCAGCGCATCGAGCCGAGCTTGCGGGCCTCTCCGTCGGCCGAGGACGCCACGATCAGCACCTGTTGGGTCGGTGCGACGTTGTAGCGGGGACGTCGATCGTCGTCGTCGACGACGGTCTCGTCGACCCCGAACAGCGAAACGAGATCCGACACCGGCGAATACTGGGAGAACCGACCGCACATGGCTCCAGGTTAGGAGGCTGCTGGCACGTGTTGCTCAGCAGTCTCCTAGGCCGGCGCCCCGGAGGTGGTCAGCGTCTCGTAGAACGCGACGATCGATGCGCACATGTCCGCGACACTCGGCCAGCCATCAGCCAAACCGGGGCGAAGGGAGAGGTCGAGGCCCTGGCGGATGATCGCCTCTTCCATGGCGTCATCGTCGCCGAGAGGCACCAGCGATCCGGGGGAAAGGATCTCGCTGTTTCCCCCGACGTCGGTCGCGACCACTCCGCATCCGGTGGCGGCGGCTTCGAGCAGCGTGTAGGAGCAGTTCTCGAACACCGAAGGCATGACGACCACGTCCAGTTCGGTGAACACGGTCGACGAATCCACATGACCCGGAAAGTCGACAACGGCGGCGAGTCCCGCCGCGGCGACCTGGGCGACGAGTTCGGACCGGAGTGCTCCGTGCCCGGCGATGGTCAGACGCGCGTCGGGATGGCGGGCGACGACCGTCGAGAACGACCGGATCAGCATGGGCAGGTTCTTTTCCGGTGCGAGTCTCCCGACTGCACCGATGTGCAGCCCCGGTTCACGAGGACGCATCCGCTCGGGTCGGTCGATGCCGTTGCGGATGACCGTCGTCGCGAGTGACGCCGGAGGATGCCACTTGGTGCGGACGGCCTCGAGGGTGGCGTCGGACACGGCGATCAGTCCGTCGGTGCGATGGTGGCGCAGCCGGTGCATCCGGGCCATCACACCGGACATGATCGACGACTCGTGCAGTGCGGCGTCGGCCGTGGAGATCCCGTGTTCGGTGGTGACCAGGGTGCCGCCCCGGCCGGGTCCGACCGCGGCGGCGATGAGGTCGGCATACGCCAGGTGCGTGTGCACCACGCTCGGAGCCAAGGAGCGGATCGTGCGTCGCAAGGTCCGCAACGATGCGGTCATCCCCGCGGGCCGTCCGAACGCGTCGGCCCGCACCTCGAGTCCCCGTTCGGTGGCTACCTCGGCGAACGGACCCGGTGGGCACAACACCACCAGATCCCAGCCGGGGAGCCCGGCGGTTCCCACGTCGAGCACGTGCCGGGCCACCCCGCCGAGATCACTTACCGGAATCGGCCACAACGCGAGCCTGCCCGATCCGGGAGGGGTCGCGACATGCCGGGTCATCGCGTCACAATGTAGGTGGCGATCGCCCCACGCTGTGACTCGGATCGGCCGCCGTGGGCGTCGTGCTGTGACCGACAACCACGACGACGACTCGACTCGAACGGCGCGGTGCGCGAACCTCGCTGCTGCGATGGACGCACGCGCCAGCGAGTTCTCCGCCGGGCCATCGCAGTCGGTTCCCTGCGATCGCCCCGTCCCACCCGAACGAACCCGCCCGAGGTCACCATGTCGAACAGCCTGCACGCACTCGGAACGTCGGTCACCGACCTGGCCGAGTTGGTCGCGTCCCTCGAGACCGACGATCTCACCCGCGGCGCTTACCCGAGCGAGTGGTCGGTCGCGGACACCCTTTCGCATCTGGGTTCGGGCGCGGCGATCATGACCGAACTGTTGGGGGCCACCCTCGCCGGAGCGAGCCCGCCCGATGACTTCATGGCGGCGACGTGGGATGCATGGAACGCGAAGTCGCCCCGCGCGCAGGCCGACGACGTCATCGACGTCGACCGGCGCCTGCTCGAAGCGCTCGAAGCGGTCGACGACGCGGCGGCGGCGGCGATGCGGCTCCCCCTGGGCGAAGACGGCACCGATTTCTCGACGTTCGTGCAGCACCGCCTCGACGAGCACGTGCTGCACACCTGGGATGTCCGGGTCGCATTCGACCCGACGGCGACCCTGCTCGACGAGGTCGTCCCCGAGGTGCTCGACGGCGTGGCCGTGACTGCGGAGATGTCGGGGAAGCCGATCCCCGCGGAGCGCACCGTGGTCGTGCACACGTTCGACCCGCCGCGCACGCTCCGGCTCGAACTCGGGCCCGACGCGGTCATCATCGAGTCCGCATCCCGCCTCGATCGGGACCTCGACGAGTTGCACCTCCCCGCCGAGGCGTTCGTCCGCCTGGTGTACGGCCGTATGGATGCCGAGCACACGCCGCACGGGGTGGGCGGGAGTGTCGACCTCGACGAGCTGCGCGGGGTCTTCCCCGGCTACTGAGCCGGACGGTCAGTCGATGGCGGTGGGCAGTTCGGCGGTCGCCGTCGCGGACTGGCCCGGATGCAGGTGCCCGATGTAGCCGCCCGAATAACCCGCATAGTCCCACCCGGCCGGGAGCTCGACACTGAACACCTGGTGAGGATCGTCCCAGCTCGGCTCGGGGTTGTCCTGGGTCCACACCTTGAAGGTGAACGTGTTGCCGAACGTGCGGCCGCACAGGTGCCAAGGGGGCTGCACCATGAAGTTGGCGGCGCGTCCATCGACGTTCGCGATCCGGCCGACCACCCGCGACACGTCGAAGGTCTGCAACAACGCCATCGGCACGGCCTGGCGGCTGTCCCACACATGGACGTTGAACAGCCAGGTGCCGGCGTAGACGACGTTCTCGGTGAGCGTCACGGCGCGGATGCCTTCGTTGCCCGATCCGACCGAGGCGATCCGCATGGCCAGCCCGGGTTGAATGGGGTCACCCTCGACCGATTCGGAGGTCTCCTGCCAGGTGACGCAGACCTGTTCGCTGCGTGCGGGTTCCGCGTCTGCGCGCCAGAACACTTCACGGATGTTCGCGTCGGTCACCCCGGGCGGCATCGACGCGGTGACCGTGTCGGTTCCGGTCACGTAGTCGTAGGTGGCCCAGTTCTTCGTCGTCAACGTCGCATGCTTGAGTTGGACGCGCCGGGAACCTGGTTCGACCGGCGCGGCGAGCCGCCCCTGGCCGTTCTGCACCGCAGGGGTTTCGTGGATCTGTGAGTGTGGCGCCGAAGTGGAGGCATGAGACGTCGACGATGCGACGACGGTCGTCGACGGGCGGTCCGGTGAGGTCGACGGCTTCGACCCACACGACATGGCCACCGTGACACAGCCCATCAGGGCCACGCCGCGTACTCCCTGATACCATCGTCGATGGGTCTGTGCTCCATACCCCATAAGGGGCAGTAGCGTAGCGTCCCCGTCGGCGCTGCGCCCCGGCCGGGCGCGCGGGCGTGGTCGGGTGCGGTCAGCCGGCGATCTTCGCCTGGCAGTACGCGTCCTCAGACATGTCCGGTTCCAGACAGAGCGGCAGTGTCGAGAACCCGGTGAAGGTCGCCGACTGGCCGCTGTGGAGGTGGCCGATGTAGCCGCCGGAATAGCCGGGGTAGACCCAGCCTTCGGGCAGTGTTGTGGTGAACACATGGGTCGGATCGTCCCAGCCCGGTTCGGCGTTGTCGCCGGTCCAGACCTTGAAGGCGAACTGGCTTGCCTGGGTTCGTGCACAGATGTGCCACGGCGGCGGCACCAGTGACCCCTGAGGGTCGCCGTTCGCATCGTCGGTCCACATCACGGTCGTGTCCGACAGATCGAACTGCCCGACCAAGGTGAACGGATTGGTGGTGCTCGTCGAGTCCCACACATGGACGTTGAAGATCCAGACGCCGTAGTACATGACGTTCTCGGTGACCGTGATCGCCTTGATGCCGGCGCCGTTCGCGCCGGTCGGCGCAATGCGCATGGCCAGCCCCGGTTGGATCGGGTCGCCTCCCTGCGAAAGCGAGTTCTCGTGCCACGTGATGCAGCTCTGCTGGTCGGCGTAGTTCGGCGTGTCGGTCCGCCAGAACGCCTCGCGGATACTCGGGTCCGCGGCCGACGGAGCGGTCGCGGTCACGGTGTCGCCGTCTCCGGTGTAGCGGTACTGCTGACCGCTGTCGGAGTAGAGGGTGCCGTGCCGGATGGGCCCGGCGGCCGTCCCGAAGACGGGATTGCAGGCCGTGGTCACGAGGCCGACGACGACGATGATGCCGAGAATGCCGAATTTTCGGCGCGGGTGTTCGGTTCTCACGGCGCCCTCCCTGTCGATCGATGGACGAATTCGAGACGGTACCGCTTTGGTGGCCGTCGGGTCAACGCGCTGCCGTTGTCCTCGTCGATGGTCATCTGAGCGATGGCCAGAGCAGTCGCTGTGCCGGAGCAGACGAAATCCCGCATCCTCTGAGGTCTCGTGACCTGAGGATACGGGGTTCGTGGAGCTGGAGGGAATTGAACCCTCGTCCGTCGAGCGATCATCGCCCGTGCTACGACCATTCCCGAGTCTGAGCCTTCACGGCCGGCTCACCGCCGGGTCGGTTGGGCTTGCGCCCACCGCCTCGTCTTTCCGAGATGTCAGTGGTCTTTCTCACCGTCAGTGGTCTTTCCCACCGTCAATCCTCACTTCTGTTGCCGGGCTGTGACGATCAGGCCCCGCGTGCCATTGCTGGTCGCTGTGACTCTCGATTCACCTGATCAGATCAGGCGGCGAGAGCGAAGTCGCCCTTGGCGCTTCTTTGGTTGCCCCGTTTTGAGAGTCTGAGCAACTCTGGTCGCACGTACGAGTCCCGGTCACGACGTCGAAACCGATCAGCCCCGTGTGTGTTGAGTCTCCAAGGCTACACGGTCACCGCAGGGATTTCACCGGTGGGCGTGGCGGGCGGCAGCCCGGTGGGCACGTTGGGTTCGTTGCGGCGCGGGACGTGATGCCCGAACTGATCGTCGACCTGATCGGGCGGTGTGCGCAGGTCGAAGGTCGCGGCCAGGGCCACTGCCACCAGCGCACCTCCGCCGAGGACCAACTCGATCGAGGTCACGTCCATCAGCCAACCGCCGACGAGGCCACCGATGGGGACGACTCCACCGAACCCCATGATCCACCAGGCCATGACCTTGCCCCGGTCGGCGTCGTCGATCTTCTCCTGGAGCACCGTTGACAGCGACGTGATCACCGCGAAGTAGCAGGTGCCCACCAGCAACACCGCGACATAGGCCATCCAGGTGACTCGCAGCGCGCCGAAGATCGTGAGCAGCGCCGCGAATCCGACCATCGCGCGACGGGTCAGGCGGGCTTTGTCGGCTTGCGCGAAGATCGTGCCGATCGACAGCGCCCCCACGACCGCACCCACGCCGAAGGCCCCGTACAGCAGGCCATACGAGGTGGACTTCGGGTCGATGCCGAAATGGCGGTCGGCGATCGAGGGCATCTGCGTGATGAACGGTAGACACAACAGCGAGAACGTGGCCACCACGATCAGGCACTGGGCCACGACCCGGTCGGCCCGCGCCACGGTGATGCCACCGACGAGGCGCCGCCAACCGGTTGCGCCTGCGTCGGGTGGGTCGGGCAGGGCGCCCCGCAACAGTACGAAGATCACCGCCAGATAGCTCAGCGCGTTGAGCTGGAACACCCAGGCGGCGCCGATGCTCGCATACAGCACACTGCCGATCGCCGGGCCCACCACGCGTGAGGCGTTCATCTGGACCGAGTTCAGCGAGATCGCCCCGGAGATGTCGCGGCGGGGCACCAGCACGGGAAGGATTGCCGAGAACACCGGCGCATACAGCGCGTTGCCGACCCCGATCAGGAAGACCACGCCGACCAGTGCCGCCTTCGACGGAGAATCGGCGAAGGCCAGATACCCCAGGGCGACCGAGCCGATACCTTGTTCTGCGGTGAGGATGATCAGCAGCTTCTTGCGGTCGAAGCTGTCGGCGAGCATGCCGCCGAGTGTCGAGAACAACAGCAGCGGACCGAGCTGGGCGAAGGCCATGATCCCCACGAACACGGCCGAGTGGGTCAGGTTGTAGGCGAGTGCGCCGAGCACGACGTTCTGCATCCATGTGCCGATGCTGGAGGTGAAGGCGCCGAGGTACACCATGCGGAAGGTGCGGTGCTGCCAGGCCGCCCGGGCGCTGCCGGGGGTGGCTCGCCTGGTCACCTCGGTGGGTTCTCCGGTTGGATCGACGACACCACCTGCCTGCCCGGAAGCGCCACTTTCCAGGGGCTTGTCGATCTTGACCACGCGGTCAAGATTATGGGCGACGCACCGCTCGAGGCCATTCGGTGGTCGACTCGCCCCTGGGCGAACCCCACCGATCGAACTTCGGGGCACCAGATCGCCACCGCCTAGGTCTCGCCCCGAAGCTCGTCGGGGATCCCGGCCCGACCCTCAGGGGTCGGCAAGGGCGGCCACCGCCGACCGGAGTGCCGGTTTGTCGACCTTGCCGTTCGCGTTGTGGAGGAGCGCCCGAGTGACGAACACCCGGCGGGGCTTCTTGTAGCCGGCAAGGCGTTCGACGACGTGGCGGCGCAACTCGTCGGCCAGGGTGTCGTCGGCACGGCGGACGCCGGCGCCATCGGACGTGTCCCGATCCGTGGACGCTTCGGCGTGCAGGACCACGACAGCGGTGACGGCCTCGCCCCAATGCGCGTCGGGTGTACCGATCACCGCGACGTCTGCCACGAGAGGGTGCGAGTCCAGCACATCCTCGACCTCGCGCGAGGCGACGTTCTCACCACCGGTGACCACGACGTCCTTCGCCCGGTCGACGATGCGGAGCAGGCCGTCGTCGTCGAGCACCCCGATGTCGCCGGTGTGCAGCCAACCATCGCGGATCGTCGCGGCCGTGGCGTGGGGGTCGTCGAGGTAACCGGCACATACCTGCGCAGCGGCGACCGCGAGCTCGCCAGGGCTGCCCGCGGGCAGGGGGTTTCCGGTGTCGTCGACGATGCGCAGGTCCACGCCGGGCCCGGGGTAGCCGGCCGCGGCCAGCAATCGGGTCTCGCCGTCGAGTCCACGCCGATGTGCGTCGGGACCGAGAAAGACCGCGTTGCCCGACAGTTCCGTCGACCCGTACCCCTGGGCGAAGTCACAACCGAGCAGCTCGTGGGCTTCGCGGAGCAGCGTTTCGGGCATCGGTGCGGCGCCGTACGCGATCGTGCGCAACGTCGGCGGTGGCGCCGGCTCGTCGGCTTCGGCCAGCGCGTCGACGAGCAGTCGCAGCATTGTCGCGGCCAACGACATCGCCGTCACCCGGTGGGAGTGACACATCTCGAGGATCCGACGCGCATCGAAACGGTCGGGGAGCACCACGGGCCGACGGCGGGCGTGCGCGTGGACGACGTTGTACGCCGCGACGTGGAACAACGGGA
>DASSYG010000162.1:0-2262 GCA_035703405.1 Acidimicrobiales bacterium
CGGTGTTGACCACGGAGCGTCGCGGCGTCAACTTCGTCGTCCAACCCAAACAGGAACATGAGTTCACCGGGACAGACAAGAACGGCAAAGCCAAGTACAGAACCCGTCACTGGCTCGAGATCACGAACTCCGGAGACGCCGACGCTGAGAACCTGCGGTTCGAATCGGTCGGCGAAACCTCGACCATGCACTTGGTCCACGACGACGCGCCGACGATCGTCCATGCCGGGCAGACGCGGACTGTCGCCTTCTTCCACATGGGATCTGGAGGCCCGCCCGTGCTTCGGATCACCTGGACCGAGGGCGACGAAGACAAGCGGAAGGACTTCCATGTCGGGTGAGGCGCGGACACCGACCTCGACGTTCTACCTCGACGACAGCGGCGTGCTCGCCGCCGGAAGCCGTCTCCTCGTGATCGCGGGAATCAAGATCCGCCGACACGGGAAGCTCATGCGCGAAATCCGGCACATCCGCGACAAGGCAGACTTTCGGCGCGAGTTCAAGTTCAGCGAAATCAACAAAGGATCCCTGTCGGCGTACTACGCCATGATCGAGGCCCTGGCCGACTCCGACGCCCATTTGATCGCCTGCGTGGCGAAACGCCCACACAACAGCGGCTGGCGTTTCTACGGGTCACTCACCTCGCAGGTCGTCCGCGGGAACGTCAACCGCGGTGAGCTGGTCGGCGTACTGATGGACACTATCTCCACGCCCCAGCACGTTGCGCTGGAGGACGTCGTCCGCGGCCGGGTGAATCGAGAGCTGAAGTCGACAAGTGTGGTCACCGCCGTGTGCCTGGACTCGCGTTGCAGCGACGGCCTACAGGTCGCTGACCTCATTGCGGGAGCGATTGGCTTCGACCGCCGCCGGACGGCCGGTGAGAGCGGAAAGGTCACGTCGGCAAAGGGACGCGTCGTCGAACGTCTCAAGTCGGCGTTCGACGTTCCCGACCTGGGCGACCGCCGCACGGGGCGCGTCAACATCCACACGTGGAAGGAACCGCCTCCGCCACGTGGGGAGCCGCAAGGCGACGCGAGGTATGTATAGGGGTAGACCGCTGCCGAATCCGTCGGTACGATGGTAGGCGTGTGGCGTGAGCCCCAGGCTCAGTAGCTGCACACCCGGCGTGAGCCCCAGGCTCAGCAGCCGGGATCGGTCATTGCGGCCTTCACCAAACTCGACGAGCGCCCCGGTCCGCAAAGATCGGGGCGCTCGTGCGTCGAGTTTCAGCCACCTCGGAGAAGACCCCAACGCATGAGCAACTACTCCGATTCCCCTCAGCTCGCCACGTCGTCCGCACCTACCGCTCGGGGCTGGACGTCGACACGGCAGAGGACGCCGCGTCGGTCCTTCGCTCGTCCGATACCACGGTCGCACGAGATGTCGACTGCAAGATGGTGGGCCGTGTGGGACTCGAACCCACAACCAACGGATTAAAAGTCCGTGGCTCTACCAATTGAGCTAACGGCCCGGAGTTCGCCAATGTTATCGACTGGCGCACGCGTGGGTCCCGGCCGCGCGACGATGCCGAGGTGACCGATCCTTCTGTGACCGAAGGTGCGCGCCGTGCCCGCTACGGCATCGACGCGCCCATCGTGCCTGCCGCGCTCGGTGTGGCCGCGGTCGTCTTCCTCGCGGCCGGCGTCGTGAGCGGTGGCATCGCCTTCGTGGTCATCGGGGCCATTTTCGCGATCGAGACAGCGGTCTTCCTGTACGCCACGCTCCGGGGAAAGTTCGTGGTGTGGGATCGCCTGCTCGACGGTCTGGCCCTGCAGGGCGACGAACAGATGGCCGACCTCGGCTGTGGGCGCGGCGCCGTGCTGATCGCCGCGGCGCGACGCCTCGACACCGGCACCGTGCACGGGGTCGACGTCTGGCGCTCGGTCGACCAGAGCGGCAACGACGAGTCGACTACCCGGGCGAACGTCGAGGCCGAAGAGGTCACCGATCGGGTCGAGTTGCACACGGCGGATCTGCGTGAGCTGCCCTTGCCCGACGCCGGCGTCGACGTGGTCCTCTCGTCGATCGCGATCCACAACCTTCGTGAGGTGTCAGATCGCGCCCGGGCGATCGACGAGGCGATCCGGGTCCTGGCGCCGGGAGGCCGGTTGGTGATCGCCGACATCCGGGCTACTGCGGAGTACGCGCGACGATTGCGGGCCGCGGGACTGGATGATGTCGGGGTCTCCAATGCCGGTCCTGGCTTCTGGTTTTCCGGCCCCTGGCAGGGGGTGAAGGTCGTCACGGCGACGAAACCCCCAG
>DASSYG010000216.1:0-3994 GCA_035703405.1 Acidimicrobiales bacterium
GGCACGAAGGTGGGCACCTCGTCGAGCAGGTAGCGACGGGTGAACCAGGTGCCGTCGGCATCGGCGATCGACAATCGTGCACCGTGGGCGACATCGAACCAGTCGCCTTTGGGCAGCCACACCCGCACCGGGGCCATCGTGTCGTCTTCGCGAGGAGCGGTGACCGGGGCGACGACCATCTGGCTGCCGAAGAGGTACTGCCCAGGTGCGTCGTATGCCGCGGCGACCTCGGGGTGTTCGTGGTACATCGGGCGGACGAGGCACAGGCCGGTGTCGAAGCAGCGTCGGGCCTCGCCGTACACGTACGGGATGAGTGCGTAGCGGCGTCGGATCGCAGCGATCATCACGTCGCGGTAGGGGTTCGGGTACTCCCAGACCCGCCGCTCCATCGACGCGTCGAGCGACCCGTGGGTGCGCAGCACCGGCGAGTACACCCCGAACTGGATCCAACGCGTGTACAGCTCGGCGTCGGGCGCGGACTGGAAGTGTCCGCCGATGTCGTGGCTCCAGTAGCCGTACCCGACGTTCGCGGCGGTCGCGGTGAAGCTGGGTTGGAAGGCGAGCGACTTCCAGGTGGCATAGGTATCACCGGAGAACCCCAACGGGTAGCGCCCGGCGCCCAATCCGCCCCAGCGGCTCAGGATGAGTGGTCGGCGCTTCGGACGGCGCCGTGTCTGGTCGTCGGTGTGCAGCAGGTTCAGCCAGGCGAGCGGGTCGAGCCCGGCGATGGGTGTATCGGTGCCCTGCTGCCAGTCGAGCCACCACACGTCCACCCCGCGGTCCTCTTCGGGGTGGTGCAGCAGCCGGAAATACGCGTCGACGAACGCCGGGTCGGTGATCGCGAACCGAATCGTTTCACCATCAGCCGGGTCGAGTCCGAGGGCGGCGCACATCGCCGGGTACGCGTCTTCATGAGGCGCGACCCCATCGGCGGGATGCAGGTTGAGCGACACCCGCAGTCTCCGGTCGTGCACGTCGGCGAGCGTTGCGGTCGGATCGACGAACAGGTCGCGGTCCCAGGAGTACCCGGTCCATCCGGGACGGTGCCAGTCCATGTCGATGACCACCACGTCGAGTGGCACGTCGTAGCGGTCGAAGGATTCGGTGAGCTCGACCAGTTCGCGGTCGGTGTAGGGGTAGTAGCGGCTGTACCAGTACCCGAACGCGTAGCGCGGGGGCAATGGTTGCGGGCCGAGCAGCGCTGCGGCGTCCCGCAATGCCGCGGCGTGATCGGTGTGGTAGCCGAACAGGTACGCGTCGAAGCGTCTGCCCTCGGGGCGGGGGTGAGCCGTGGGCCGGGACGCGGCGGTTCGACCCCGTCCGGAGGAGACGAGGACGGTGGCCGAATCGTCCACCAGCACCCACCCGTCTCGTGACAACAACCCTGGCTCCAGTGGCTGGGGATCCCACGCGTTCACGACGCCGCTCTCGGGGTCGAAGTCGACGAACCGGGCGGTGGCATCGCCGTCCCACCCGTCCAGGGTGCGCGCCGTCCCACCCAGGTTTTTGGTTGCACGCTTGCCGTGGTGCCACGTGGCGACGTCGTCACCGGCCCGGATCGTCGCGTGCAGGCGTTTCGCGGTGGGCGGCTTGGTGACATCTTCGTAGTGCAGCTCGATGGTGCCGGTGTCGACGACGAGTGTGTTGCCGTCGGTGCGCGCACGGAACCGCACTTGGGGGAACCGGCGGTTCACGACCGACAGGCTGGGTCGGTCCTCGAAGACGGCGTCGGTCGCGTATTCGATGCGCACCAGACGGTCGGTCAGCACGCTCACGCGCACGTTGCCGTGGGTGATGACCTGCACAGGGTCGGTGGTGGGATCGGTCATGGCAGCTTCAGCAGGATCGGACACGGCGCCTGACACCGTAGGCCGATCGGAGGCATCTGCCGGGTCGAGGCCGCCGGACGGTCTTCACCCTCTTGCAAATTGGTAGCGGATTGCCGCTGTGGGCGGGTTATCACTACAAAGTTGGAGGGGAAGCGGTCCGTCGGATCAGCGGTCAGCGCGCCAGCGTTTGCGCAGATGCGCCGTGGCGGCCTTGGGTCGCCGTTCGCGGGTGAAGATGCCTTTCTTGTTGCCGTCGACCCGCATGATGCCCGACGACGTCTCGAAGTCGGCGAAGTTCCAGATGTGTTCGCCGACCACCGCGTCGACCCGGTCGAACACGGCGTGCGACATCGCCAGCAGCTCGGTCTGGTACTCCTCGGTCCAGGGGGTCGCCAGAGTGGAGTGCAGCCCGCCGAGGGTGTCGGCGCCGTACTCGGTCATGATGATCGGCGCGTCATACATCTCCTGCCAGGCGAGCAGTTCCCGTTCGAGATGACGCTCGGCGGCGGCCAGATCGCCGGTGTCCACGTACCAGCCGTAGTAGCGGTTCAACATGATCACGTCGAACAGGTCGGTGATGACGTCCTTGCCGGCCGGGGCGAGCATGACGTTGACGAAGCCGACCGGCCGGGTCGCATCCAGCCGACGGGTCTCGGCGACGAGTGGAGCGAAGTAGTCGCGGGACGCGGGTGTGTCGGATTCGGGTTCGTTCGCGATGCTCCACAGCACCACACAGGGGTGGTTCTTGTCGCGGGCGATCATCTCGGCGATGACCCGGCGGTGCGCCTCTTGGGTGACCTCGTCGATCGTGTCCTCGGAGAACGTCGTGAACCCTTGCTCGCCGAACGCGCCGCCGGCGAGCCCCATGTTCAACCCGACCGCGGGGGTTTCGTCGATCACCACGATGCCGTGGCGGTCGGCGTAGTCGTAGACCTCCTCGGCGTACGGGTAGTGGGAGGTACGCAGCGAGTTCGCGCCGATCCAATCGAGCAACGCGAAGTCGTGCACCATCGATGCGTCGTCGTGGCCCTTGCCGCGAACCAGGTGGTCTTCGTGCATGCCGAAGCCTTGGAATCTGAACGGTTCACCGTTGATGAGAAACTCGTGACCCTGCACCTCCACGGTGCGCACTCCCACCGCCAGCTCATAGGTGTCGACGAGCGCGCCGGTCGGGTCGGTCACCTCGACGAGCAGCGTGTAGCAGTAGCCCTCGCTGGGCCGCCACGGGTGCACGCTCTCGACGGCGATCGAACCGATCGGCGCCGCCACCTGGCCGACGACTGCACCTCCGGCATCGAGAAGGCTCACGTGCACGCCGTGTCCGTCGACGCCGCCGGCGGGGCCATCGACGTCGACGCTGTAGTCGACGCGGCCGGTGGTGCCGTCGATGTCGGTGACGACGGTGAGGTCACGCACGTAGGTGGGCGAGGTCGCGTGCAGCCACACCGTCCGGTGGATCCCGGCGTAGTTGAAGAAGTCGTGGAAGTACTGTTGGTGCCTTCCCGAGGCGTTCGCGCGCACGATGCCGGGCGGGATCGTGCGCCAGCTCAGCCGGTTGTCGACGATGACGGTGATCCGGGCGGTGCCGCCTGGCTCGACGAGGTCGGTGAGGTCGGCTTCGAACGGGGTGTAACCACCTTCGTGGGTCACCACCGGGACGCCGTCGACGAACACCTCGGCGCGGTGCGTGACCGAACCGAACCGCAGCGTGATCCGGCGCTCGGTCCACGACGCGGGGATGTGCACGGTCGTCTCGTACCAGACCTCGCCGACGTGGTCACGGTACGCGGGGTCGGGGATGATGTCGTTGTAGCTGGCGGGCACCGGCATGTCGACGGTGTCGTCGGGCAGGCCGTGGTCCCATCCGTCGCGTCGACCGGCACCTTCGGGGTCGAGACGGAAACGCCACAGACCGTTCAGTGACTGACGTTCGCGGGTTGCGGTGGACCGGACGGCGAGCATGGGGGCCTCCTGGACGTAGGTCGGTTCGGTCGGTTCGATCGATGGGCGGTGCGTCGGGTCAGACGAGACCTTCGCGTGACCAACGCAGATCGGCGAGCGCGGCGCGGATCCGCGCCGGATCGATCTTTGGTCGCCGATCCGCGGTGAGCAGGCCGTTGATCTCCTGTTCGACGTCGGCCAGTTCGGTCCAACACCAGCCCACG
>DASSYG010000111.1:0-5060 GCA_035703405.1 Acidimicrobiales bacterium
GCTGACCGCGCCGGCAGCCGCGCCGGGAGCGAACTCCCACACGCCGCGCCGGCCACTGGCGAGCAGCCAACCCCGCTCGCGCAGTCGGGCGGCCACGGTGCGCGTCGCGGTGCCGATACCGGCCCCCTTCACGATCGCATCGAGCTGAGCGGTCGTCACCAGGTCAGCGCCTTCGAGTTCGAGTCCAGCGATCACCGGCGCCAGCGACGGTGGGATCGTGCGTGTCACGGAACGCCTCCTTGCCTCTATATCTGATGCAACCATGGCTGCCATGACACTAGTCTTCGAGGCCGCGAGGTCCGTGTCAAGTCTGACCCTTCTGCATCCATCAGTGATGCAAACCAGGCTGCTATGACACGCGCGCTTTGGGCCACGACGGCGGCGCTACGGCTACCTCCAGCCCGAGCTCCGCGTGCGCTTCGCGCTCCGCGGCCTCGGCAAGCTCGTGGCCCAGCTGTCGCCTGCCGGAGGGAAGATTCAAACGCTGGTGCGCTGATCGTTTGACCTCGTGTACAAACACGTAGCGGCCATCGAACGGGAGCGCGTTCCCACATCCGACGCTGACATCGCACGGGCATTCCTTGGGGGAGACAGGCTTGTCCTCACGCCTGGGCCGGGCGTCGCGCGGGGTTCACAGCGAGGAAACGTCCCCAACACACGACTCGGGCATCGTCGCGTCCATGAGCGAATCGGGCCTCCTGTCTGCACGTCCTCTCACGGGAGCGGTCGTGGGCGTGACCGCGGACCGTCGCCGACACGACCAGCAGACACTGCTCGAACGGCAGGGCGCGACGGTGCTCGCCGCGCCCGTCTTCCGGTCCGCGCCGATCTCCCCTGACGGGATCACCGTGGCAGACCTGGTGTCGCGGGGCCGACACCCCCACCAGCGTTGGTTCCGCCAGTGGTCCCACGCTGATGAAGAGGCGGTCACCGCGGCGATGGAGGCGACAGGGGTCACCGAGCTCGCCGACCGCAGCGTCGATGAACTCTCGGGCGGGCAGCGTCAGATCGTGTGGATCGCGATGGCACTCGCCCAGGGCACCGACATTCTGCTGCTCGACGAACCAACCACCTTCCTGGACCTCACCCACCAGATCGACGTACTCGACCTGCTCGCCGACCTGCACCACGACCACGCCCGCACCATCGTGTGCGTACTCCACGACCTGAACCTGGCGTGCCGCTACGCCGACCACATCGTGGCCATGCGCGACGGGACGATCGTCGCCGAAGGACCACCGACCGAAGTCGTCGACGCAGCACTCGTGAACAAGGTCTTCGACCTCGACGCCAAGATCGTGGAAGACCCGGTCTCCGGCACCCCACTCATCGTCCCCATCGGCCGCCACCTTCGTGAAGACCGGGCCAATGCGGGCGTCGGCGGCGACGCCGACTTCGAGGCACGGGTCGACGTCAACTCGGACGAGTGACGATCACCTCCAACACGTCGCCTGAGCTCACCTCGGCGACCTCGGAGGCGACCGACGCAAGCCCGTCGGCCCGGGCGCGCATGAAGCGCGCAGCCGTCGCACGATGGTGCGATCGACTGGCCGACCCGCGCCATTTCCAGGCGCCGGGAGCACGTCAGTAGCTGAGATAGATTGCAATCCGCGCACGGGCGTCGTCGGGGGAGAACATTTGAAGCCCGTGCCCAGCTATGTCACCCTCAAGAACGCATTCAGGATCGGTGCCTGGGAAGTATTCCTGATTCGCATCCAGAGTGTCGATGGTAAACCCGGCCTTGCGCCATTCCCTGGCACTGGCCTGCAATGCCGTGCAAGCATCCAGCTCCCCGGAGGTCCGCCAAAACTCCACCCGGAGTGCCGGATCGTGACAGGACATCTTGAAATCGCACACGGCCGGGCGGTCTCCGATCTCTCTGCTCTCGACTTGCTCGTACCCATCTGGAACAGGGAAGGTCGACACGACGCCATTCAGCTCACCCCAAGGTTCGTAGGTCCACCAGGCCACCACCCGCCACCCGGCAAGGGCGATCACAGCAGCTAGAAGCACACCACCCGCCAGGATGTCCCATCGCCTTGTGCTCATCAGACCCTGCCCGCTACAGACACGTGGGGAGACGTCCCGCTGGTCGAGCCGGCTCGTGGAGGGGGCGTGGAGACCGACGCTCTGCGGCGGCTTCGCCAGGTGCCACCGTGGCATGCCGAGCGCGCAAGGCGTGCCTCAGGCACCGTTGTCCGGACAGGTCTCGTTCTTCTTGACGACCTCGAATGTCACGCCGGACTCGGGTGTGAACTTCCTCCCGGCGGGCGGGGTTTGGGAGCACACCTGCCAGTTCTGATGGACGATCTGCCGCCGGCCCTTGCCGGTGGCGTCACTCACCGCGACCGACACCTTGGTGCCGTCGGTGAGCGCCTCGATGTCATCCTTCGCCGAGCTCAGGGCGTTGCCGATTTCGTCGGGCATCGTCCACACACCCGAGTTCTGCAGCGGTTCGCTGTCATCCGGCGCGGGGACGACCCTCGGCGTGGTCGAGGTCGACCGTCCATCCGTCGTGCGCGGCATGGTCGTCGTGGGTGCGGGCGGTGAAGCCGCGGTGGTCGTCGGGTCACCGGCCGAGGTCGACGTCGACGGCTGCACCGCGAACCGGACCGACAGCGCGACGACGGCGAACACTGCCACGAAGATCCAGACCCAGCGCCCGCCGAGATAGTCGGCGATGCGGCGTGACTCCGGCTCACCGGATCGGTTCGGTTCCGGAGTCACCGCTCTCCTCGTTGTCGCCGGGCGTGTTCCGAGCACCCCATTGTGCCCCCGAGTCCGGACAGTCGGCCACTACTCGGCTGGTCCCCGACTCGTGCACGAGGCGCGCGTCGGGGAGGTCAGTTGTCGGACCGGTCGGTGCCGAACCAGCGTCGGGCCCGGCTCGAGCCGAAGTCGGCTTTGGCGGCGAGCAGCGCCGCGGAGGGTTCGTCGAAGATGCCCGAAGCTGATGGAGCTCGTCCCGGCCGACTACCCGCCGACTCCGACCCTTCGAGGCGCGTCCTGATGGTGAGCGATCCCCACGGTTCTGCAAACCCGCGACGCCGACATCGAGTTGGTAGGTTCTGGCGATGCTCGACCATGTGGGTATCCAGTGCAATGACGTCGCCGCGAGCGCCGCGTTCTATGACGCGTTTCTGGCACCGCTGGGTGCGTCCCGGATGATGGAACCCCATGAAGGGGTGATCGGCTACGGCATCCCGCCGGCGCCGAATTTCTGGCTCGGCCCGCTGTCCGATGACCACACCGGTTGGCGCGAGGACCACATCGCGTTCACCGCACCCGATCGAGCGACCGTGCGTGCCTGCCATGCAGCCGCGGTCGCGGCCGGTGCCGAGATCCTGCACGAACCCCGCGAATGGCCCATCTACCACCCAGGCTATTTCGGCGTGTTCGTCCGGGACCCAGACGGCAACAACGTCGAGGTCGTCTGCCACCGGCCCGACGACGCCTGACCAAGCGACGCGACACGGCGCCCCTGGGGCGCAAACACTCGACGAAGGTGCCGGGTCACTCCTCCAGGCCGAGCAGCTCGCGTAGTCGGGCCGGCCGCATGCCCAAAGCGCGGCGCTCCTCGCTGAGCGACGCGTCCTCGTGCTCCATCTGATCGAGCAACCGGAACAGGTCGTCGCGTCGTGTCGGATCCTCCAGTGCCTCGCGTGGCGTGGCGCCGCCGAGTGCAGGTATCGACTCGTCGACCCAGGCCTCCTCGTAGGCATCCATCTGCTTGCGCAGCACCGCTCGAATCTCTTCCGGCGCGTCGGTCGGGTCCAGCATGCCGGGTAAGGCGACCTCATCGTCCTCTGCGTCGTTGGCTCCGAAGACGGCAGCCTCGTAGTCCCGGTCGGCCTGGACGTCGTCGAGGCTGGACTGCAGCGACTCGACGAGGGTCGCATCCGCCACCGACTCGGCGATCAATCCAGTGAGCTGCTCGTTGCGTTCCACGCTGTTGGTCGTGGCGACCAACCGGTCGTCTTCGACGCGCAGGCTGCCCCGCAGGGTACGCCCACCGGCGGCGGCCACCGCTGCGGAAGCTTCGTCGTCGGCTTGGGCCACCCAGTGCCACGATCCCGGTTCTTCGCCGGGCTCGAAGGTCGTGTCGAGCACTGCAGCGGCGGCTTCCGGGTCGGCGAGGAGCCACGTGGTTTCGCAGAACACCGTCTCGGCACCGTCGCGGTTGGTCAGGCTGGGGGGCGCTTCGGTGTCGGCGACGAGCGCCACCAGCTCGTGCGCGGACGCGTCGTTGTCCAACGCCTCGATGAAACCGTCGAGCGCGTGGTCGGGGACGCGGGTGAGACCGCCGAAGAACTGGAAACGGTCGCTGCCGGTGGGCAGGGGCCGGGCGAGGAGATAGCTTCCGACGCCCAGATCGTGGGTGCCGGATCGCTCATCGACGTCGACGATGTCACCGGTGCGCACGTCGCGGAGCGTCATGGCTTCATCCAGCCGGATGTCGGTGACTTCGAAAACCGAGCGTCCGATCAACGCCCACTGGCCGGCGAGCATCGCCTCGTCGCCGGGAAGCAGTGCGCCGCGTTCGTCCAACCATTCGGCGAACCGGCCGCCCTCGGTGAGCACGGCATCGGCGATCAACGGATCGGTGGCGACGAGTTGTGCGGTCGACAGGGGGCTGTGTCGACCACGAATCGATGCCACGGCTTCGACCTCGTCACGGTGGTGGAAGCCGAGCCACCAGTTGGCCTTCCGGTAGAGCCAGGTGAGCCGATCGTCCAGTCCGGTCTCATCCACGCCGAGATGACACTGCTTGTACTTGCGGCCCGAGCCGCACGGGCACGGGTCGTTGCGGCCGACCTTGGGCGTGGCAGGGGCGAGCACCGCGTCGAGGATCGCGATGTCGTGGCGCACGCCGGCGACGTCAAGCTGTTCGAGGAAGGACTTGGCCTTGCGGGCTTCGCCACGGTCGAAGGCAAAATAGGCCTGGTCGTAGATGACCCCGGGGTGGTGCGGGTCTTCCCCGTGGGCGGTGTCGACCCACTCCTCGAACTGGGCGGTGTGTCCCTGACGCGCCTGGGCCTGGGCGATCACCCACGCCGCCG
>DASSYG010000374.1:0-4251 GCA_035703405.1 Acidimicrobiales bacterium
GCGACAAGATCAACGCCGCGTTCGGGATCGGGGTCCCCACGTTGGTCGACACGATCCAGCAGAACTTCCGGATCCCGATCAACCACTACGTCGAGGTCGATTTTGTCGGTTTCCAGAATCTGATCGACGCTATGGGTGGGGTGGATCTGTACTTCGACAAGCCGATGTGGGACGACCACACCGGGCTGAACATCGCCACCGTCGGATGTCACAGCCTCGACGGTGCCCAGGCGCTCGCGTTCGCTCGGTCCCGCTACCTCTGGTACAACACGCTCGACGAACCCGCCGTCGACACGTCGTCGTTGCGCTACATGGTCGACAGCGACTCCCAGATGCACGCGAACGGGTGGTATCGGGACGGCACGTCGGACCTGGGCCGCATCAGCCGACAGCAGCTACTGATCCGCAGCGCCATTCCCCAGGCCGAGCACGCCGCGTTCAGGAACCCGACGACCCTGAACGCGATCATGGCGTCGGTGGTCGACAGTGTCAAGGTCGACACCGGCCTCTCGTCGGGTCGCCTCATCGAACTCGCGAACCGCTTCCGTCATTTCGATCCGGACGAGTTGACCACGTACTCGTTCCCCGGTATCCCCGAGCATTCGTCGAGCGCGGGGGACATTCTGGAACCCGACGAGAGTGCGGCCGAGCCGATCCTGGCGACGTTCCGTGGCGAAGCGGCACCGACGCCCGAAGAGAACATTCAGGTCCGGGTGCTGAACGCATCGGGAGTCGACATGCAGGCCGCGAACGTGGCCGGAGCACTCGAGCGCGTCGGTTTCATCATCGAGGGGACCGCGGACGCTTCGACCGAGGGAATCGGCGACGTGGAGGTGACCCAGGTCCGGTACGCACCGGCGAACGAGTACAACGCCCGGGTCGTGGCCAAGCATCTGAGCGCGCCGGTCGAACTCGTGCCGCTCGAGGGCGCGACGTCGAACCTCATCGAGGTCGTGACCGGCTCGAACTTCACCACGGTGTCGACCGAACGACGGCCCCTGGACAAATCAGAACTCGCGTCGACGACGACCGTGCCCGAGCAGAGCGCTTCGACCGCAGAGAGATCGTCGGGGTCCTCCACGACCAGCACGACGGTGATCGGCGTCGTCCCCGAACAGGCCAAGTCCTGCTAGAACCCGTTCGGGCACCGAGAAAGGCGAAGCACGCAGCGACGCCTTCGGCGTCGCGACAGATGACCGCGCCGCAGACGAAATGCCGCCGTGCAACGGGATCTTCTTCCCCTTGGATGTGTCATCGTTCGTTTCACCGTCTACGGTCACATCAGGGACCGACACGCACGAGCATCGTCGTGTCAGCTCCCGCACGATTCCCGATGGAGTGAAAGGAACCCCATGGCATTCGAACTGCCCCCCCTCCCATTCGACAAGAACGCACTCGATCCCTACATGAGCGCGGAAACCCTGGAGTTCCACCACGGCAAGCATCATGCAAGCTACGTGGCGAAGCTGAACGACGCCATCGAAGGCACCGACAACGCCGACAAGAGTCTCGAAGACATCATCAAGGGTGCTGAGATCAACTCGGGACTGTTCAACAACGCCGCGCAGCACTGGAACCACTCCTTCTTCTGGAACTGTCTGTCGCCGAACGGTGGCGGCGAAGCGTCCGGCGAGGTCGCCGACCTGATCGGATCGTCGTTCGGCTCGTTCGCCAAGTTCTCCGAGGAGTTTTCAAACGCGGCGGCCACCCAGTTCGGTTCGGGTTGGGCGTGGCTGGTCACCGATGGCTCCAAGCTGTCGGTCGAGAAGACCGCGAATGCCGACCTGCCCCTCAAGCACGACGCGAAGGCGCTGCTCACCATCGATGTGTGGGAGCACGCCTACTACATCGACTACCGCAATGCCCGCCCCAAGTTCATCGAGACCGTGCTCGCCAACCTGGTCAACTGGGACTTCGTGAACCAGACCCTCGCCGGCTGAGTTTCCCGTGCCCGCGGGCACGTTGCCGAGAACGAACGCAGAGCCCGATCACCGGCACGGTGGTCGGGCTCTTGCGCGACCTGGGACCGCTCACTCGCCGGGGATCGCCCCGCGAACGGAATGCCTCGGGTCCCGGGACGCGGCTCCCTTCAAGTTCTGGGGTGGCGATGCCGAGACGGAGCAGCGCGTTGGTCGCCGGATCGGTTGTCGAGGCGTGGCCGTTGGGCCATAGCGAGAACTTCGAGCACCGCGATTGACATGGCCAGCAGCACCCACGCGACGATCGCGTCGGCCCACCAGTGGTTGCCCGTCGCGACCACCGCCCACAGGGTGATGACGGGGTGGACGAGCACCAACCACCGCCACTGCGAACGGCTCGCCCAGATGACCGCCCCGGCTATCAGACTCGACCAGGCGATGTGCACCGAGGGCATCGCGGCCAATTGGTTCGACAATCCCGATCCGCCGGCGCCGTAGACCGACTGGCCGTACAGCAACCCGGTGTCGACGAAGCCGAGGTCTGGAAGGAAACGAGGCGGCGCGACCGGAATCGACTGCAAGGCCAGGCACGCCCCGGTCGACAGGGCAAGGATGTTGCGGACTCGCGGGTAACGCTCCCGGTGGCGAAAGAACAGCCACACGATCAGCACGCCCATCGCCACCACGTGCACGTACGCGTAGTACTGGTTCAGAAATTCGATCATCACGTCGGATCGCATCGACCACTGCTGGACGGTCAGCTCACTGGGCAACCCGATGAGTTGTTCGAAGTCGAAGATCGACCGGGCATGATCCAGCGCACCGGCCGTGCGGGTCACCGTCAGGGCGAACACGTACTGCCAGAGCGCATACAGCAGCGCCACGATGGCTACTTCTCTCGCCACCGCACCGAGACTTCCCAGCGCCCGGACCGGCCGACTGGACGTGTCGGCCAACGCGACCCTGGAGCTGACCACGGTCACGCACGCGCAAGACACGGCGAGCCACACTGCTTGTTGCCAGCTCACCCACACGCCGACGATTCTGGCACCTTTCGATGGGAGGAGGAACGTCACCCGGGCGGTAGTGTCGAACGGGGTCGCGTCGCCGATCGCGTAACCCCGCGAGACGAACCGGCCCGATGGGCGAAGCCGGTCGGCCCGACCGCCGGCGAGTCCGACCGAATCAAGCCCCGTGATCGTCGGCTCGTCCTCGCCCGATCGCGACCGTGACCAGGGATCGATGAGATGCAGCCGCACACCTCGGAAATGAAGTCCGCATCGTCGACGTTGCGATCCCTGCCTCGCAGCTTGCGCGAAGAACCCGCCCTGCTCGACGTGCTCGGCCGTTCGAACGCAGTGCTCGCGGCGTCGGACGCGGCGCGCAGCCTGGTCGTGGCGAACCTCGTGGAGCGCACCGCGCACCGGCCCGTGCTCGTGGTGGTCGCACGAACCTCCGAAGCCGAACTGCTCGCCCGTGACCTGACGTCGTATCTGGGCGATGACGAGGTAGAGCTCTTCGGGGCCTGGGAGACCCTGCCCTTCGAGCGGGTGTCACCCACGCCCGAGACGATGGCCGGCCGGATGAAGACCCTGTGGCGTCTGCGCGGCTCGGCTGAAGGCGACCCCGACCGGGTGCCACGAGTCGTCGTCGCCCCGGTCAGAGCGCTCACGCAGCGGCTCGCACCGACGTCGGACTTCGCCGATCCGATCACGGTGCGCCCCGGCGGCCGTTGTGACCGTGACGAGTTGACAACGTGGCTCGCCGGGGCCGGCTATCGCCGCGAACCCCAGGTGGAACACCCCGGTGAATTCTCGGTGCGGGGGTCGATCGTCGACGTGTTCTGTCCGACCGACGTGGCGCCGGTGCGTATCGATCTGTGGGGCGACGAGGTCGACCGGCTGATGACATTCTCGGTCGCCGACCAGCGTTCCGACGACAAAGCCGACGCAGCGACGTTCTTCGCGTGTCGCGAGTTGATCGTCACCCCGGCGGTCAGCAAGCGGGCCGAGGCACTCGTCGGATCCCAGCCGTGGGGTCGGGACCAGTGGGAACGTCTCGCCGAAGGGCTCGTGTTCGACGGCATGGAATCGTGGCTTCCCTGGCTGGTCGACAGCGACGAGGTCCTCATCGACCGACTCGGCGCCGACGCCCAGATCATGCTGAGCGAGCCGCGGCGACTGCGTGATCACATCAGTGAACTCGCCGACGAAGAGGCCGACCTCGCTCGGACCCTCGCGCAGACCTGGGGTGCCGCCGCCGAGGGTGAACAGGTCGACTGGCCCCGGCTGCACCTGGACGGCTCCCGGGCACTCGGCGGTGCGGATTCGGC
>DASSYG010000024.1:0-4712 GCA_035703405.1 Acidimicrobiales bacterium
CATGGTGATGTTCCTTCGCCTGGTGGGTCGGACCACCCAGAGTCTCCGCGTCGCCACTGTGCTCCGGGAACTCGGGCGGGATGGCGAGCGGATCGTGCGCAGGACCTATCCCGACCAGCTCACGGATTCGGTCGCCCAGGCCGAACATCCCGACGCCGACGGGGTTGCGGGCGCCGTGAGGACGATTGTCCACCGATTCGACTCGGGAGTTCTCCAGAGCATCGGAATCGCCGAGATCGTCGATCACGCATGCGCCGTCGACATGACGGTCGAACTCGTCCCTCGAATCGGCGACGTGGTCGCCACGGGATCGGACATCTTCCGCGTCCGCGGCGGTGGAGGACCTGCTGATGACGCACGGCTCCAGCGCGCCATCGCCGTGGGCGACGAACGGACGATCCGTCAGGATCCAGAGTTCGTGTTCCGTTTGTTGGCGGATGTTTCGATCAAGGCGCTTTCGCTCGCTGTCAACGATCCGACGACCGCCGTCCAGGCGTTGGATCAGATCGAACTACTTCTCCGGGACCTCGGAGGCCGACGACTCGATACCGGTGTCGTGCGAGATGCCCACGGCATCGTCCGTATCCGGCGGAAGGTGCCGTCGTGGGAGGACTTCGTGACGCTCGCTCTCGTCGAGACGCGCCAGTACGGCGTTGCCTCGACGCAGGTCACGCGCCGGCTGAGAGCCATCCTCATCTCACTCCGCGACCTGGTCGCCGAGCCACGCCGACGAGTCTTGGAGGCCGAGTTGGCTGCGATCGACACCTCGATCATTCACAGGTTCGAATCCGAGTATGACCAGCGGCTGGCGAAGGTCGCTGACACTCAGGGGCTGGGTTGACGTAGTCCTCGGTTCATCGACGTCAACCCTCCCGGAACTCGGGTCGTTGCGTGGTCGGGTCGGTCCCCGTGCCTCCGCCTCGGGCGATCGTCTCCGCGTAGCGACGGTCGCGTTCGAGGTTGCGCCAGTACTCGAGTTCGTCGCGGTCGGCACGGTCGATCTTGTTGATCTGACGGCTGAGCCATTCGATGAGCGCCCGCAGCGCCAACAGCACGATGCCGTAGACGACCATGGCGAACAGGACCGACACATCGAGAATCGAAGCCACGTCGTTGCCCGCGGTGCCGACGTGGACCGGTTCGAAGATGCCGCGGAACGGCGCCATCACCCGATCGAGGTTCCGGTACGCCCAATCGACGAAACCCGCCTGGGAATTCGCACCGAACAGCAACAGCATAAAGCCGAGGGCGAGTATGACCTCGGTGACGATCACGATCGCCGTCACGAACTGCGCGAGCAGTCGGGCGGTCCAGATCGTGGCCCGCTCGGTGGAGCGGAGGGTCGATTTGGAATCGGTCTGATTGGTCACGAGCGAGCGACCTCACCTTCGTCCGACGTGCGATCGGCCCGATCCTATGCCAATTTCGACTGCACCGCTCGGCGTCCTGGCACGCACGGATGGCAACCGCGCGACAACCGCCGCTCCGAGCCGTCGGCCACCGAAATCACCGGTCCACTTGTCACGCTGGCCATCAGTCCTCGGCGGGCCAGTCGATCGTGATCCGTTCTGCCACGTCGAGGTGCTTGCGCAGCCACCTCCGTGCGTAGGAGCACTCGGGAACGACCGTCTCACCCGACGCCGCGGCCCGCTCGACTGCTGCGGTCACCAACCGGCCACCGAGCCCACGGCCACCAAGTGCTTCGGGTACTTCGGTGTGCACGAGGGTCAGGCGATTGCCGTCCAACTTGTACACGAGTTGGGCTTCGTGGCCCTCTTCGGTGCCCACGAAACGATTGCGCTCGGTTTCATCGATGATGTCCATGGTCGTTCCCAACGTCGTCGGTGTCGTCGATTGTTCCACGTGACCGTGCCCGGCCCCGACCTGGCGCGACCCTGGGCTCAGGGTCGATCTTCGACGTCGTCGATGTCGCCGTGGCGCACGCCCGGTGCCAGGGGAAGCTGCACGTCGAAGTGCAGTCCGATCACCCGGCTCGCGAACTACACGACCAGTCCCAGCAACGGGCGGGCACCAAGAACAACGTGATCCCCGACGCACCAACCACGACCCGGGCTTCGCCTCTGTGATCCACCCGACCCGGCGACCGGCGTGCAGACGATGGTCGTCGCCACCGTCGACGCCCCGGTGTCAGAGATTGAGTTGATCGGGCGGCACGTCGTCCGGATCGGGCAACCCGCCCGCGACTCCTTCGGCGGCCACGGCGGCGTCGATCTCGGGACAGTCAGCTCCGACCCCCACACAGGTCATCGACAGCGAACCGTAGGCGTAGCCCTGCACGATCTCGGCGAGCGTCTCACCCGTTGCCGCAGCGACGCCGGCCACGTGCAACAACGGGATGAAGTGGTCCGGCGTGGGCACCGCGGCGTCGAAGTCGGCGTGGTCGGCCAATCGCAGCACGTCGGCGGGGTCTTCGGCCACCACCGTGCGGGCCGCCTCGTCGAAACGCCGATTCCAGTCGAACCCGTCCTCGGCCTGGTGCCAGGTGATCCGTCGCAGGTTGTGCACGATGTTGCCGCTCCCCACGATCAGCACGCCCTGCTCGCGCAGGGGCGCGAGCCGGGTGCCGATGTCCAGGTGGTAGTCGAAATCTTTGAGGGCGTTGATCGAGAGCTGGACGACCGGGATGTCGGCGTCGGGGAACATGTGGACCAGCACCGACCAGGTCCCGTGGTCGATGCCCCAGGAGTCCGCGTCGAGCCCGACCCAGCGCGGCTTCACGGTTTCGGCAACCAATTCGGCCACCTCGGGCAGACCGGGCGCCGGATAGTCGACCGCGAACAACTCATCGGGGAACCCGTAGAAGTCGTGGATCGTGCGCGGCTTCGCCATCGCGGTGACCGCGGTGGCGTTGGTGTACCAGTGCGCCGACACGCACAGAATCGCCCGAGGCCGCTCGATCGCGGCACCGAGCGCGCGCCAGGTCGCGGTGTAGCGGTTGTCTTCCAACGCGTTCATCGGACTGCCGTGACCGATGAACACAGCGGGTTGCTTGGTGGCGGTCACAAGAACCTCCTGGAGAGACGGCTATGGGTGCCCATCGGCCATCCTCGCATCTCTCGCTGGGTGGGGCCGGGAGCGACCACGGTGGGCGACTTCGAACCGACCGGACCCAGTTCAGATGGAGGTGTTCCACGGCCCGGGTTCGGTCCACCGATTGTGTCAACCGTTCGTGACCCGAACCTTGACGATGGCGTCGGTGGCCTGTTCGACGTTCCGGGCCGCGGTGAACACAAACGTGTCATCGGCGAGCGCGACCGGCGCGGAGAACGTCACCCACGTGTTCTTCAGTGACGCAGGGAGCGACACGTCACGGGTCTGCCAGGTGCGACCGTGATCTGACGATTCGAGGAGGTGCGGTCCTGGATCGACCTTCCCGTCGCACTGAGCGGTTGCGAAGAACAGTCCGGCCATTTCGACCGAAGCCGAGATCGCCGAGGATGCTCCCGCCCCACCCGTGGGTCGGTCACAAACCAATGGTGTCTCCGCGAGGTGCCAGGTCGAGGTGTGGGGATCGGCCCACACCAGGTGGTCGAACTGCTCATCATTGTTGATGAAGCTGGTGAGCACGCCGGAGATCGTCCCGTCGGCGGCACTCGTGATGCGGATCGAACTCCACTCCGGATCGTCGGTATCTGCCGGAACAACCGGTACTGCGCCGAGCCTGGTCCACGTCGCACCGCCGTCGGCACTCGTCGACACTCCGTTCGATCCGTTCGTGAAGACCTGGCCGTCGACCACCACCGGAGTTGCCGGCGGCTCGCCGTCGCGTGTGCGGATCGAGGTCGCCACCCAGGTTCGCCCAGCATCGGTTGATCGCAGCAGGCCGTCATTCGAGCTCGTCAGGAGCGAACCCTGTGGGGTCACCACTGGTGGCTGCAACAAGGCGTTGCGTGCTCCGATCGGCTCGACCGGCACTCGCGTCCAGGTCGCACCCTTGTCGGTCGACTCCCACCGGGCGAGTGACTCCGGGTCGGGCTGCGAATGGACGAATCCGAATGCGACGAGGCGATCGTCGAGTCCGACGATTCCGTTGACCTTGCCGAGCGACCCGGGCTCGGCGACCCCGTCGGTCACGACGTAGGTGCGCCCGTGGTCGGTCGAACGCCAGATCGTAGGCGGCGTGCCAAAGGGAGTGACGCCGGTGGGGCCGACGAGGAACGTCTCACCGTCGATGACCAGCGGCATCGACGGCGGTGACTTGGTGGCCGTCGGAATCGCCGCCGGTTGCCAGGTGTGCCCTCCGTCGGCGCTGAAGTGAACCGGTGCGTCGTTCCACATGAAGCCCAGTCCGACCAGGTTCGGCCCGGCCACTTCGACGACTGCCAACTTGTCCGCGCCGGTGGGCCGGAACCAGTCGGTCGTGACGTGGACTTCCGACTTCCCCGGCGTCGACTCCGCTTCGTTCGTCGAGGTCGCACTTCCGCAACCGGCGATCCAGACGACGGCCAGTGCTACCGCCGCGACCACGCGCCATGGCGAAGTGTGCATCGGTCCATGCTACGACCGAATTCGGCAGCGAGGGTCGGATCGTCCCAAAGGGGCCGACCACGATGAATCGGCCGAGTCGGTGGCCCAGCAGCCGGCGCGGTGCCTCAGCGGCCGGCGAGGCGGGCGACCACCGGGGCGAGGTCGTCGATCGCCTCGGCTGACAGGCCGATGTCGCTGAAGCCCCAACGTTCCCGTCGCTCCTC
>DASSYG010000026.1:0-13411 GCA_035703405.1 Acidimicrobiales bacterium
CCGCGTATCTCGACCGCTTCCAGGGACCCCATCACATCGAGGTCGTCTGCCAGTGGCGCGCCACGGACGTCCGGTACGCGCCCCCCGGGACGTCTCGTGGGGGACCCGGCTACTTCCCGTGGGCGGCGCGGCAGCTCGCGCGCGATCCGGTACTGGTTGTGTCGAAGTTGACCGGACTCGGACCGGAGGCGTCCACCGATGTGGAGAATCTGCGCACCGGCGATGATCCGGGATTCGTCTGGATCCGGGTCGGCCCGGCGCGTCGGCCGACTGGCCTGTTCGGACTCACCTTCGATGGTCCGCTTTCGACCGAGCAGCCCGAGAGCTACGAGCCGCTCATCGGGTTCGCGGGCACGATGCTGGCGATCGTCAGTCGACGCGAGGAGGAGGCCCGACGTCGCGAACAGCATCGGGTCTTCGAATCGATCGCACGCGGCGAGGCCGTGGAGACCGTG
The DNA here is from genome assembly GCA_035703405.1 of Acidimicrobiales bacterium. Lineage (GTDB taxonomy): Bacteria > Actinomycetota > Acidimicrobiia > Acidimicrobiales > Iamiaceae > JAFDWI01. The sequence goes on from DASSYG010000026.1 coordinate 456, forward strand.
CTCGAACAAGTGTGTCGCCTCAGAGAGACCGGTTCTCCAGGCCAGTTCTGCGTCGCCTGGTTGGCTGACGACGACGGGCGACTCCACCCGGTCGACCCGAAGACGTCCGGGGTGGCATTGGACGATTTCGACCCGTGTCCGCAGGACGCGCCCGAGGCGCAGACCTACCGCCTCCCCGAGCGGAAGTGGGGTCTCCGAGACGCAGCGGCTTCCGACGATGCCGATCCGGTCGGAGCCCGCTTCGGTGCCGGCGCCGTCGACCTGATTCCCCTGGTCAACCACTCGCGGGACGAAGTGGTCGGCGTACTCGCCGTGTACGACACCTCGCGGTTGCCTCTCGACCCTGGCGAAGGTGCCGTGGGAGACTGGACCGAGCTCGCCGCGTCGTTGGCGAGCGTGGCGATCGAACGGGTCACCGACCTCGCTCGTCTGGCGCACCGGGCGACCCACGACTCGCTGACGGGCCTGGCGAACCGCGAATCCTTCCTCTCCGCGCTCGAACGTGCCATCGCCGACAGTGGTCCCGTCGATCGGCTCGTGGCGGTTTTGTACTGCGACGTCGACCGGTTCAAGGAGTTCAACGATCGATTGGGACATGCGCACGGAGATCGGTTCCTCGTCGCCATAGGGCGCCTCATCGAGGCCCAGGTCAGATCCCCGGCGGTGGTCGCCCGTCTCGGTGGTGACGAGTTCGCGATCATCCTCGAGCAACTCACCGACGAGAACGATGCCCTCGTGGTCGCGGAACGGATCCGCACCGCCGTGAGAACGTCGTCGGCTGCTCCCGGAAGCGTGGCGAGCGTCAGCATCGGCGTCGCCGTGTCCGGATCCGCCGCCGAACACGCCGAAGGACTGCTCCGGGACGCGGACATCGCGATGTACCAGGCGAAGTCCTCGGGGCGGGACCGGGTCGAGGTGTTCGCCGAGCGGATCCGGCGTGAGGCACATGCTCGTGATCGTCTCGGACGCGAGCTGCGTGTCGCACTCGAATCCGGTGACGTCGACGTGCACTACCAGCCGATGGTCGACCTACGGGACGGTCGACTCATGGGTTTCGAGGCGCTGGCTCGTTGGCGGCATCCGACGCGCGGTTTCATCCCACCGAGCGAGTTCATCCCCATCGCCGAGGCAGGAGGACTCATCGGCGCGCTCGGTGAGAGAGTGCTCGAACGTGCGCTCGAGGTCGCCGGGGAATGGGACGGGCTCGACCTGCACGTCAATCTCTCGGCGCGCCAGGTCGACACGGTCGGGTTGGTCGAAGGCCTGCTCGACCGAGTCGCCGCGTCGCACGTTCCCGTCGAGCGGGTCGCACTCGAGATCACCGAATCGGTACTGCTGTCCGAGTCGGCGCCGACGCTGGAGAATCTCGGGGTGCTGGCGTCCTCGGGTGTCGGACTCGTCCTGGACGACTTCGGCACCGGGTACGCCTCGCTCACCTACCTCCGCCGGTTCCCCTTCAGAGGGATCAAGGTGGACCGTTCGTTCGTGTCGGGTATCGAACGCAGTGCCGACGACGCCACGATCGTGTCGATGGTGCTCGCGCTCGCGACCTCGCTCGGACTCGAGGTGATCGCGGAAGGGGTCGAGACCGTCGGGCAGGAGGAGCGACTCAGGGAAATGGGATGTCGCTACGTGCAGGGTTTCCGGTATTCGGTCCCGATTCCCGCTCAGGGGGTCGCCGCGTTGATCGATCGACATGGACAGGTCGATCGCAAGGGGCCGATCGAACCGTTCGGATCTGGTGGTGCCGCTCCGATCTGACGGGCGGCGGTCAGTGCCCGCCTGGTCCCTTGCCGGCGAAGTGCTCCGAGAAGGCCACGAGCGCGTCGATGTCGACAGCGGTGCAGTTCTGATGGGTGACCCACGCCGTGGCGGCGACTCTGGTGTCGCCGGGCAGCGACGCTGCAGGAGCCACGAGAACGTCGTCGGAGTCGAGCGCCTCCAGGCGCTTCACATCGGCCTGCTCCAGATCGGAGTACTGGATGAGCACCCGTCCCTCTTCGAGCACTCCGATCTGGAGTTGCTTGGCGATCGGTTCGCGTGACGGCCCGGGAATGTTCGGTCCGGGCTGGTGCGCACCCGAGGTCGGTGGGTCGACGAGGTACGACGGGGTCGGCGCGCCCGGGAGGATGTGGACACCAGAGGAGACGTCGAGCGCGTCGTGCACGACGGGTCCACAGACGCCCTCCGCCGCCCCGCACCCCGGCGCGCAGATGGTCAACAACGAGGCTGCGACGAACAGCGACAGGCGACGGGTCATTCACCAGAGCTTTGCACGGCGATCGGCGACGGCCATGATCTCCCCGTGCCCCCGTCGAACGTCGACGCACCCGCGTCGTGGCACCGGTCGCCCCCGACGATTCGTCCGGTGCGGGAACCGTAGACTGCGTCCGTGTCCAGGAAGCAGATCGAGAGGCGGCTCACCGATGTTGGCGATCGACTGCGCGTGCTACGGGACGAAGCCGCGGCCGACCGTTCCCAGCTCGACCAGGTGACCGAGGAGGCCGATGACGCTCGGCTCCGGGCGCTGGTGTCGGATTCGCCGCTCGCACGCCACGACCATCGTGACGCACGAGCTTCGGCCGATACGCTCGCGAAGCGCTACGAGCGCGTAGTGGCGAAGATCGCCGAACTCGAAGCACGCCAGGACGAACTCCTCGAGGAACTGACGGCACTGCATGGTTGATGGCTCTCCACTCACCGATCAAGACGACCGAAAGGAATCGACGTTGCAGAAGCGCACGCCCATTCGTGTGGTCATCGCCGAGGACGAAGCGATCATCAGGCTCGATCTGCGGGAAACACTCGAAGAAGAGGGTTACGACGTGGTCGGCGAGACCGGTCGCGGTGACGAAGCCGTCGATCTGGTCAGACGGCTGTCGCCCGATGTCGCGATCCTCGACATCAAGATGCCAGGGCTCGACGGCCTGTCCGCGGCGCGGGAGATCACCGGCGAACGTCGCGCGGCGGTCGTGATCCTCACGGCTTTCAGCCAACGCGACCTGATCGAGCGCGCCCGTGATGCGGGCGCGATGGCTTATCTGGTCAAGCCATACCAACGAACCGAGCTGGTGCCCGCGATCGAGGTCGCCCTCGCACGTTTCGCCGACATGCGGGATCTGCACGATCGGGCGACGACGCTGGAGGGCCAGCTCGAGACCCGCAAGCTGGTCGACCGCGCCAAAGGTCACCTGATGGACACCGCGGAGCTGAGCGAGCACGCCGCCTTCGGGTTCATCCAGCGCACCGCGATGGAGGAGCGTCAGACCATGCGGAGTGTCGCCGAACGGGTCCTCGGCGGCGAACTCGCCCCGTGATCGACGCCGGAGGTGTCGCCGAGCGAGCGTTCTTCCGGGAGGAGTTCCGTCATCGGACGCTCGTGATCGCCGTGCGCGACGCCGTCGGTGACGTGGTGCTCCCGTTGGCGCGGGAGCTCCTGGCCGGCGACTGCCGGGTCGTCGTGGTGCTGACGAACGACGACGCGGCGAGTGATCGCCTGGCGACATCCCTCGGGACCGTGGCTGTTCCCGCGCCGGAATCGCACGACACGTTGGCGAGCCTGTGGATGAATCTCGAGGACACCGGAGTCCGGGTGGTCGGGGTCGACGGCGACCCGGCCGGCCCGGCTGCGGCGCTCGCGGGCCGACTCGGCGTCTTCAAGCTGGTCGTGACCGACGCTGCGGGTGGATGGGGGAGAAGCTTCGCGTCGCTCGACGACCTCGATGCCGATGCGACCACGCGGCCGCTCGTTGCCGAAGCCATCCGCGACGCGCTCGAGAACGGAGTCGGTGGAGTCAATGTTTGCCGAGCCGAGGATCTCGACATCGAACTGTTCACCTTCGACGGCGCGGGCACCCTGTTCACCGCCGATGCCTACGTGCAGGTGACCCCGCTGCGGGCCGATGATCTCGGTGTGGTCGAGCAACTGGCGGCCCGCGGCGTCGCCGAGGGATTCCTCCGCCCGCGGCCCCGCGTCGAAGTCGTCCGTCTGGCGCTGGGTGGCCTCGGCGCCCGGGTCGGCCCCAGCCGGCACCTCGCCGGGTTCGGCACATTGGAGGTCGACCGGTATCCCGCGGCGAATGTCGCCGAGGTCACGTGTCTGTACACCGTGAACCGCTACGAGGGAGAAGGGGTCGGGGGGCAACTGGTCGACGGTTTGGTGCAAGCCGCGCGTCGCGCCGGGTTCGACGCGGTGTTCGCGTGCACCGTTTCGTCCCGCGCGGCGGCGTTGTTCGAACGTTCCGGTTTCCGAGGGGTGGACCAGGGGATGGTTCCGGAGGAGAAGTGGGTCGGCTACGACGCGTCGCGGCGGCAACTCGTGTCGGCGCACTGGTTCGACCTCGAGCCCGCCGGCGCCGCGGAGGTGTGTTCGTCGTGACGACGATGCTCATCGACGGAAACTCGCTCACCTACCGGGCGTTCTTCGCACTGCCGACCGACCTGGCGACGTCGTCGGGTCAGGTCACCAACGCGGTCTACGGCTTCACATCGATGCTCGTGAACCTGTTGCGGGACCACGAACCCGAGCGCATCGCGGTGGCATTCGACACGGGGACACCCACGTTCAGGCACGAGGCACTCGAGTCCTACAAGGCGCAACGCGATGAAACGCCCGAGTTGCTGATCCCACAATTCGCGTTGGTCACACAGGTGCTCGACGTCCTCGGCATCTGTCGGATCGCGCTCGACGGGTTCGAAGCCGATGACGTGATCGCGACGCTGGCGACCCGCGCCGCGGCGGATGGCGAGCACGTCATCGTCGTCACCGGCGACCGGGACGCCTATCAACTGGTCACCGATCCGTTCATCAGAGTGCTCTACAACAAGCGCGGCGTCTCCGATTACGTGCTGTACGACGAAGCCGGAATTCTCGAGCGCACCGGGGTGACACCGACTCGCTATGTCGACTACGCCGCGCTGCGCGGCGACCCGTCGGACAATCTGCCGGGTGTACCCGGTGTGGGCGAGAAGACGGCCGCCAAGCTGATCAACGCATACGGTGACGCCGTCGGGGTCCTGGAACATGCGGCCGAACAAACCCCGAAACTGGCCGAGAACCTGGTCGCCAACGCCGTGCGGGTGCGGTCCAACGTGGAGTTGATGCGACTCGTGCGAGATGCACCGGTCGACTGCGCGCCCGAGGACCTCACCTTCGATCGCGTCGCGGATGCCGGGGCGGTCAGACGGCTCTTCGATTTCCTCGAGTTCCGAGGGATGTTCGAGCGCTTCGCCCAGGTCGTCGATCTGGGCGACGAGACCGCGGCCGAGGATGCCGCGGCGCCGGTCGCCCGGGAAACCGACATCGCGATCCCCGTCGACACCGCCGAACTCGCCACTGCGCTCGATCGATTCGAACCGGCTGAGTCGCGGGTGATCGCCGGCGCATGGTCGCCCGAGGGCGAGCTGTTGGCCGTGATCGTGGCAGCGGCAACCGAGGTGGATCCGGTTCCCGTCGTCGTCGCCCGGGCAGCGCTGGTCGCCGAGCCAGAAGGGGGCGCCGCTCTCCGCCGTGTGCTCGCGGACGGTCCCGTCATCGGTCACGGGGTTCAGGAGCTGCTCCGGTGGCTGATCGGCATGGGTATCGACGACGTCGACCTGCGATTCGACACCATGTTGGCCGCCTACCTCCTCGACCCGGCACGGGCTGCCTACACCGTGGGCGAGGTCGTCTCCCACAGCCTCGGACGCACCCTGCCCGAGCATTCGGCCCAGGGGCAATTCGACCTGGAGGATCCGTCGGCCCGGATCGACTCCTTCGACGAAGAGGCTGCCCAGGTCGTCGCCGTGGGAGAACTCGTCGAGTCCCTTCGGGAGCGACTGGCGAGCCAGGGCATGTTGGCTCTGCTGACCGAAATCGAGGTGCCACTGGTCGGGGTTCTGGCCCGAATGGAACACGTCGGAGTCGGGGTCGACGTCGCGGCCCTCGAGGCTCTGGGGGCGGACCTGACCCGCCGGGCGAACGACCTCACCGCCTCGATCCAGGACCACGCAGGGCGTCCCTTCAACGTCAATTCGACCAAGCAGCTCCGCGAGGTGCTCTTCGACGAACTCGGGCTGACCCCACAGAAGAAGACCAAGACCGGGTACTCGACCGATGCGGCGACTTTGGAGAAGCTCCGCGACTCACACCCGATCGTCGCGGCTCTTCTCACCTACCGTGAGGTCGAGAAGCTCCGGTCCACCTACGCCGAAGGGCTGCTCGCCGAGGTCGCGCCCGACGGCCGTATCCACGCCACGTTCAACCAGACGGTCGCTCGGACCGGCCGGTTGAGTTCGGATCGACCCAACCTGCACAACATTCCGGTCCGCACCGACGAGGGTCGGGCCTTTCGCCGGGTCTTCGTGCCGCGTCCCGGTACCGACCTGTTGGTGGCCGACTACAACCAGGTCGAGCTGCGGTGCATCGCTCATCTCAGTGGTGACCCGGGTTTGATCGAAGCGTTCGCCCGCGGCGACGACATCCACACGGCGACCGCTGCCAGAGTGTTCGGTGTGCCGTCCGACTCGGTCACCCACGCGCAACGGGCACGGGCGAAGATGGTGTCCTACGGTCTCGCCTACGGGATGGAGGCCTATGGACTGGCCCAACGCCTCGGCGTCGAGGTCGTCGAGGCGCGCGGCATCCTGGAGGCGTACTTCGAGGCGTTCCCGTCGGTGCACTCCTACATGGAGGCCACGGTGGCCGAGGCCAGGGACCGGGGCTACACGCTCACGCTGTTCGGCCGGCGGCGTCCGATACCCGAACTCGCCTCGCCGAACGCTCGCCTTCGGGCCGCGGGTGAGCGACAGGCGATGAACGCCGGAATCCAAGGGCTGGCCGCGGACATCTTCAAGATCGCGTTGGTCCGACTCGACGAACGCCTGAGATCCGGGAAACTCGACTCGACCCTGATCCTGCAGGTCCACGACGAGGTGCTTCTCGAGGTTCCCCCCGACGAACGAGTGGTGGTCGAGTCGCTCACCCATGAGGTCATGGTGGGCGCGGCTGATCTGTCGGTGCCGCTCGAGGTGAATCTCGCATTCGGGCACAACTGGGCCGACGCCAAGAGCTGATCAGGTGACGTCGACGGCGACTGGGTCGCATTGGTTCGAAGGGGCCGCAGATCACCTGGGTGCGGCGTACCTGCGGTACTCGTTCACGATGGGAACGACCCAGGAAGTCGACTTTCTCGTGGAGACGCTCGATCTCGAGCCGGGCATGCGCGTGCTCGACGTCGGGTGCGGTCCGGGACGACACGCCCTGGAACTGGCCGCGCGCGGCATGGACGTGACCGGCGTCGACATCTCGGAGCGGTTCATCGACCTCGCGACCGCGGCCGCGGCCGAGCGTGGATTGTCACTCGATTTCCGACGAGGTGATGCACGTCGTCTGGATCTCGCCCCCGAATTCGATGCGGCCATCTCACTCTGCCAGGGCGCGTTCGGGCTTCAGGGTCCCACCGGCGGCGCTGCGGCGTGGTCGGCAGAAGACGCCGATGCCAGCGTCCTGGGTGGTATCACTGCCTGTCTGCGGCCTGGGGGACGGGCCGCGGTGAGCGCCTTCTCGTCGTACTTCCAGGTCCGTTTTCTCGAGGACACCGACACCTTCGATGCGGCCACGGGCGTGAACCACGAACGTACCGAACTACGCGACGAACACGGCACCGTGATCGAGCATGACCTGTGGACCACGTGTTTCACGCCACGCGAACTCCGCCTGACCGCGGCTCAGGTCGGCCTGGAGGTGACCGGGGTGTACTCGGTGACACCTGGCGACTATGCGCGGCGGCCGCCGGTTGTCACGTCGCCCGAGTTTCTTCTCGTCGCAGCCAAGCCGTGAGTCACCCGCCCGTTGCACTGGGTGATCTGTCGGCACCACTGCTAGCGTCGCGACGTGTGTGTCCCCACGGACACCGTTCTTTCCATCCCTTCCACCGACCGAAGAGCTTCCCTTGACCGACACCGCTACCTCTCCCGCAGACGTCTCTCTCGACGATTACGTACCTCGCCAGATCATCGCGAATGATCTCGACATTCCCTTCGACGACGCGGTGGGCGCCACCATGGTCGGCGTCGAGGACGGTCAATTGGTGGAGGGGCGGGTCGTCCGGATCGATAGGGACGAGGTCATGCTGGACATCGGCTACAAGTCCGAGGGCGTCATTCCGGCCCGCGAGTTGTCGATCCGTAACGATGTCGACCCGAACGAGGTCGTGTCCCTCGGTGAGATCCTCGAAGCACTCGTGGTCCAGAAAGAGGACAAAGAGGGTCGCCTCATCCTCTCCAAGAAGCGTGCCCAGTACGAGCGCGCCTGGGGAGACATCGAGAAGAAGAAGGAAGAGGGCGGCGTGGTGTCCGGCCCGGTCATCGAGGTCGTCAAGGGTGGACTGATCCTCGACATCGGCCTGCGCGGCTTCCTGCCGGCATCGCTGGTGGAGCTCCGCCGGGTCCGCGACCTGCAGCCATACGTCGGTCGCACGCTCGAAGCCAAGATCATCGAACTCGACAAGAACCGCAACAACGTCGTGCTCTCGCGGCGGGCGTGGTTGGAGGAGACTCAGCGCGAACAGCGTGAACAGTTCCTCGAAGACCTCAAGCCGGGCGAGAACCGCCGCGGCGTGGTCTCCTCGGTCGTCAACTTCGGCGCATTCGTCGATCTGGGCGGCATGGATGGACTCATCCACGTGTCCGAGCTCTCCTGGAAGCACGTCGACCATCCCGGATCGGTCGTTGCGGTGGGTGACGAGGTCGAGGTGCAGGTGCTCGACGTGGACCACTCCCGCGAGAGGATCAGCCTGTCGCTCAAGGCCACCCAGCAGGATCCTTGGCAGGAATTCGCCTCAGGCCACCGGGTCGGCGAACTGGTCTACGGTCGGGTCACCAAGCTGGTGCCCTTCGGTGCGTTCGTGCAGGTCGGCGACGGGATCGAAGGCCTCGTGCACATCTCGGAGATGTCCGCGCACCATGTCGACCTGCCCGAGCAGGTCGTGACCCCCGGTGAGGAGTTGTGGGTCAAGATCATCGATCTGGACCTCCAGCGCCGGCGGATCTCCCTGTCGATCAAGCAGGCCGCCGAAGGTGGCGTTGTCGCCTCGGAGTACCAGGAGCACTTCGGCGAACACGCGTACGACGACGAGGGCAACTTCATCGGCAGCGCGGACGACGCAGCGACCGAAGAGGCCTGGGCGGACTACTACGCCGAAGCGGCAGGAGAAGGCACCGCCGAGTCGACCGGCACGACGGCGGTCGAGTCAGCCGGATCGGCCGAGTCGGCCGAAGCGACGCTCCCGAAGTCCGACGATGCGTCGGCAGTCGAGGCGCCCTCGGAGACCGACGAGGCCACCCCCGCGACCGACTGACCGCGGCCCGATCGCGAGTTTTCTTCGATCGACCTTCAAGGCAGCCGTTCAGCGGCCGAAGGGTACATGTCTTGTCCAGTGTCCGATTCCCCGACCCTCCGGGTCGGAGATCGGCCGAGAAGAAGAGTGAGCAGCGTTGAACTCTCGCAAGCCTCTGGTACTCATCGCCGCGGCGGTCGTCGCGATCATCGCCGTCGTCGTGCTCTACATGTACGTGAACGGTCAGAAGGACCGCGCGTTCCAGAACGCGGAGATGGTCGACGTCTGGGTCGTCCACGAGACCGTCCCGAAGGGGACCTACGGCCAGAGCACCCAGGGCCAGATCGTGAAGGACCAGATCCCTCGGAAGTTCTATCCGTCGAACGCGATCAAGGACACGACCCAGATCACGAACAAGGTGGCAGTCGCGAACCTCGCGGTGAACACGATCGTGGTCGAAGGCATGTTTGCCGACGCGGCGACCCAGCAGGTGACCCTGTCGACTCAGCTCAAGCCGATCCGCGACATCGATCAGGTGGCGGTCACGATCAGCGTCGGGAACATCCAGGGTGTGGCCGGCCTGATCGTGCCCGGTGACTTCGTCAACATCATGGTGACGAACCTCTCCAGCCAGCCCCTCGGCGAAGGTGGTGGCGATGGCGGCACCGCCACCGGTGGCGGCGGCGTGTGTGGAGACACGCCGATTCCGGAGGGAGCGAAGGCGTCGGACTACCTGTTCTGTCAACAGGCGGTCGTGTTGATGCAGAAGGTGGAAGTGCTCGCGGTCGGAACGAATGCGGTTCCGACCCCTGGCGCCGCAGCGGGAACCGAGACCACCCCGCCGCCGTCGAACACCGGCATGCTCACCTTCATCGTCCCGATGGAGTCGGCACAGATGATCGCCTCGGTCCCCGGTGGCAACTTCTACCTCGCCCTGGTGGCAAAGGACTACGACCCCGTCGTGACCGACCGCATCGAGCCCAACGCCCCGTTGCCCTCGGAGGACCCCGAGCAGCTCACCCCGTACGGGCCGGACGGACCGACCTGAGTCGTGGGCTACCCCGCATCCGCTCACCCTTTTCCACCTGGACCGGAGGCTGAATCCGCAGTGTCCGACGTGCCCACCATCTCCCTACCGGTAGCGGTGGTCGATTCCGATCAATCGATTCGGAACCGCTTGGCGATGCAACTCGGCGAACAGGCTGTTGCCTTCGACTCGATCGCAGAACTCGAATCACGGCTGCCCTCGAGCCCGGTCATCGTCGTGTTCGGTCCTTCGTGTGCCGACGCGCGGAATCTCGCTTCGTTGGAGACCCTGCTGCGATCGCGCCCTGACGTCGGTGCGATTCTCGTCGCCGAGGAACTGACGACCGATCTGTTCCAGCGAGCGATGCGCATCGGCGTGCGTGACGTACTTTCCGCACCGGTGGAGACGGCTCAGCTCACCGAGGGGGTCCGTCGGGTTGCCGCCGGAATCTCCCAATCGATGAGTGTCCGGGGTGCCCTCGTCGAGGACCCGTCATTGCAGTCCTCTGGTGAAACCGGTCAGGTCATCACGGTGTTCTCGACCAAGGGTGGCGCCGGCAAGTCGGTGGTCGCGTGCAACCTCGGCGTGGCGCTGGCCCGCAAGTCGGACCGGCCAGTCGTCCTCATCGACGCGGATCTGCAGTTCGGCGACTGTGCGGTGATGTTGAAGCTGGCACCCCAGCGCACGGTCGTCGATGCGGTGAACGCGATCGACCAGCTCGACGCGTCGATGTTGGCCGGCATGCTCATCAAGCACGAGCCGTCCGGGCTCCTGGTGCTGCCCGCACCGTTGGAGCCGGCATTCGCCGACCAGATCACGGCCGAGTACATGACGACGATCGTCGATCTGCTCCGGTCGATCGCGGCGTACGTGGTCATCGACACACCTGCCTATTTCAACGACATCGTCCTGACGCTCATCGAGATGAGCGACGACGTGCTGCTCGTTGCGGGCATGGACGTGCCCAACATCAAGAACGTCAAGATCGGGCTGCAGACGCTCCGGATGTTGAACACGCCGATGTCCAAGCTGCATCTGGTGCTGAACCGCGCGAACGCGAAGGTCAAACTCGACGTCAACGAGGTCGAACGCACCCTGCAGGTGCGTGCGGAGTCGCAGATTCCCAGCGACGTGGCGGTTCCCCAGTCGGTGAACAAGGGTGTGCCGGTCGTGCTGGACGCTCCCAAGTCGGGTGTCGCACGATCGCTCGAAGCACTGGCGGAGATGTTCCTCAGCGAGGACGCCGCCGCCGAAGCGCGCTGAGCGCGCGGGCGCTCGGTTCGATTCGCGTCGGGAACCTCAAGGCCTGATACCGGACGCCGATAGTTTCACGATGTCTCTCTACAAGCGCCTCCACGACGTCCAGCAGGGTCCAGCGGGAGCGGGGGGCACCCGCCGTGACCCGGTGGTCGACGAGCTGCGACAGAAGATCCACCATCAACTGATCGACGAGCTCGGCCCGATTCTCTACGACAAGCGACTGTCCGAGGACGATCTGCGTCGCCGTGTCCACGAGCAACTGCATCAGGCCGTCGCCCAGGAGCGTGCGCCGCTGTCGGCCGCCGACAAGGCACAGCTCATCCAGGACGTCTCCGACGACATTCTCGGCTATGGGCCCATCGACCGGCTCCTGAAGGACGAGGAGATCACCGAGGTCATGGTGAACGGTCCGACTGCGGTGTACATCGAGCGTTTCGGGAAATTGGAACCGACCGATGCGACGTTCATCGACGAGCAACACCTCCGCCGGATCATCGACAAGATCGTCGGTCAGGTCGGTCGTCGGATCGATGAGGCCACGCCGTTGTGCGACGCCCGGTTGCCCGACGGCTCCCGCGTGAACGCGGTGATCCACCCGCTAGCGATCGGGGGACCGTTCCTCACGATCCGAAAGTTCTCGACTGATCCCTACCAGATCGACGACCTCATCAAGTTCGGGACCCTGAACGCCGCGTCCGCGAGATTCCTCCAGGCGCTGGTCGTGGGCAAGTTGAACATCATCGTCGCGGGGGGAACCGGAACGGGAAAGACGACCACGTTGAACGTGTTGTCCTCGTTCATCCCGAACGACGAACGGATCATCACGGTCGAGGACGCCAAGGAACTGCAATTGCACCAGGACCACGTCCTCTCGGTCGAGGCACGTCCTCCGAACATCGAGGGGAAGGGCCAGATCACCATCCGTGATCTCGTGCGGAACTCGTTGCGCATGCGACCCGACCGGATCGTGATCGGTGAGTGTCGTGGCGGTGAGGCGCTCGACATGCTCCAGGCCATGAACACCGGTCACGACGGTTCGCTCACGACGATCCACGCGAACTCTCCGCGTGACACGCTGTCCCGTCTCGAGACCCTGGTGCTGATGGCCGGGTTCGACCTGCCGGTCCGGGCCATCCGTGAGCAGGTGGCATCGGCGTTGGACTGCATCGTGCAGCTCGCCCGCCTGCGGGACGGCACCAGGCGCGTGACCCACGTGACCGAGGTGCAGGGCATGGAGGGCGATGTGATCATCCTCCAGGACGTGTTCCTGTTCGACTGGAGCATGGGTGTGGAGGCCGACGGCCGCTTCAAGGGCTACCTGAAGCCCACGGGCATCCGGCCCAAGTTCTCCG
>DASSYG010000139.1:0-10663 GCA_035703405.1 Acidimicrobiales bacterium
CTGGAGCGGGTGCCGGCCGACATCCGCGCCCAGGGCGGGGTGGCCCGGATGAGCGACCCGGACATGATCGAGGGGATCATCGCCGCGGTCTCCATCCCGGTCATGGCCAAGGCCCGTATCGGCCATTTCGCCGAGGCACAGGTGCTCCAGGCGCTCGGCGTGGACTACGTGGACGAATCCGAAGTGCTCACCCCCGCGGACGAGGCCCACCACATCGACAAGTGGGCGTTCACCGTGCCCTTCGTGTGCGGCGCGACCAACCTGGGCGAGGCGCTGCGGCGTATCTCCGAAGGCGCCTGCATGATCCGCTCCAAGGGCGAAGCCGGCACCGGCAACATCGTCGAGGCGGTGCGCCACCTGCGGTCGATCCTCGGCGACATTGCCAAGATCACCAAGGCCGACTCCGCCGAGCTGTACGACTGGGCCAAGCAACTGCGTGCCCCGATCGACCTGGTGACCGAGGTTCACGACACCGGACGCCTCCCGGTGCCGTTGTTCTGCGCCGGGGGCATCGCTACCCCTGCCGATGCGTCGCTGGTCATGCAACTGGGCGCCCAGGCCGTGTTCGTCGGTTCGGGGATCTTCAAGTCCGACGACCCACCGGTACGCGCCAAGGCCATCGTGGAGGCGACCCTGCACTTCGAGGATCCGGCGATGATCGCCAAGGTCAGCCGTGGTCTCGGTGGCGCCATGCCCGGTCTGGAGATCGGCGGCCTCGAGACCACGTTCGCGGAACGAGGTTGGTGATGCCGGGTCGGTCCGCATCCACGGGGGAGCCTCCGGGATGGGGACCCATGTCGGTGTGCTCGCTCTGCAGGGAGCCGTAGCACTCCATCTCGCCGCGTTCGACGCTCTCGGCGTGCCCGCGGTCACCGTTCGCGATGCCGACCAGCTCGACGGCGTCGACGCCTTGGTCATCCCCGGTGGTGAATCCACCACGATGTCGATGTTGCTCGAACACAACGGCATGGTCGCACCCCTCCGTCGACGCATCACCGATGGCATGGGCGTGTTCGGCACGTGTGCCGGCATGATCCTGTGCGCTCGGCGTGTCCTCGACGGTCGCGACGACCAGGTCGCGCTCGGGGCGATCGACCTCACGGTGCGGCGCAACGCGTTCGGCCGCCAGGTCGACTCCTTCGAAGCCGACCTCGACATCATCGGGTTGTCCGACTCATTCCACGCGGTGTTCATCCGGGCGCCCGTGGCCGAATCGGTCGGCGAGGGCGTCGAGCAACTCGCCACCGTGAACGACGAGCCGGTCCTGTGCCGCCAGGGACGCGTGCTCGTGTCGTCGTTCCACCCCGAACTCACCGACGATCTCCGTATCCATCGATTCTTCCTGGATCTCGTGGCCTGAGCACCGCCACGGCGATCCGTATCCGCACCGACGAGAGGGGACTTCATGTCCGGACATTCCAAATGGGCCACGATCAAGCACCAGAAGGGCGCCAAGGACAAGGCGCGAGGCAAACTCTTCGCCAAGCTGATCCGCCAGGTCGAGGTCGCGGCGCGTGCCGGAGGCGGCGACGTCGACACGAACCCGACCTTGCGCACGATGTTCCAGAAGGCACGGAGCAACTCGGTCCCCATCGACACCATCGAAAGGGCGATCAAGCGGGGGACCGGTGAACTCGAAGGGATCACCTATGAGTCGATCACCTACGAGGGATACGCGCCGGGTGGGGTCGCGGTACTCGTCGAGGTGCTCACCGACAACCGGAACCGGACCGGTCCCGAGGTCCGCACCCTGTTCGCCCGCAACGGCGGGAGCCTGGCCGAGCCGGGCGCAGTGGCGTGGCAGTTCGAACGGATCGGCAGCCTCGTCGTGCCCGGCAGTGCGGACGAAGACGAGTTGATGCTCGCCGCGATCGAGGCGGGTGCGACCGATGTCGCCGCCGAGGGCGACACCTGGCACGTCACCACCGGACCGACCGACCTGCACACCGTCCAGGACGCGTTGACCGAGGCGGGATTCGAGGTCACTTCCGCGGATCTGACAATGGTCCCCACGACGACCATCGCGATCGGCGATGCCGAATCGGCCAAGCCGGTCATCCGTGTGCTCGAGGCGCTGGACGACCACGACGACGTCCAGGACGTGCACGCCAACGCCGACATCGCCGATGATGTGATTGCGGAACTCGCCACCTCCGACGCGTGACGGCCGAGCTCTCACGATCGAGGTCCGATGCTCACCCGCCGACCCGCTCACCCGCTCACCCCTACTCGAACTTCGGGAGCTTACGCACGAACAACCGACCGAACCTCCCGAAGTTCGAGTGGTGGGCCTTGTCAGAGGCCGTCGGCGACGCCGATGAGGCGACCCCGGCGGATCGAGCGCATGCCCCGCCACAACGTCAGAAAGGCGATCACCCAGGCGAGCGCGCCCACGATGATCCCCGGCCAGAGTGAGCCATAGATCGACCCAGTGGAGACGCCATAGGCGATCATGATCAGCGGCAAGGTGACCAGCCCTGAAGCCTGCTGCGCGGCTGCAGTGGACTTGACCCTTGCCGACAGCCGCAACACCAGCGACAGGGTCAGTGCCACGAACGGCGGCACGACCCAGAGCATCAGGATCCACCACTGGTTCGTCGGAAAGAACCAGCCACCCGATCCGGGACCCACGATCAGGTTCACGATGAGCGAATAGGCACCGAAGCCGACGATGGTCGTGAAGTACCCGGGCACGATGCTGGCGATCAACTTGCCCAGGTAGATCTCGTGCACCGAAGCAGGGGAGTGGGCGAGGAACTCGCCGGTGCCGCGCTCGCGTTCGCCTACGATCGTCGACGCGCCGACGGCCGTGGAGATCGTGAGCGGTACGACCACCGCGACCGGGGCGAGCAGGTACACCGCTATCGCATACGCGGCGCGGGCCTGATCGGTGGTGCCCTGTACCGAGTCCTGTGCCGCCTGAGGCAGGATCTTGATCGTCTCGGAGATCTGCTGCACGGCGTCGACGTTGCTGATCCGGGTGATCGCGAACAGCAGCACCAGGGGAATGAAGATGAAGAAGATGCTCCCGAGGATCATCATCGGCACCCAGAAGTCCTTGGCCTCGATGAGTTGACGGAGTTCGGTGCGGGCGATCGCCCAGGTCCGACTCCACTTCACCTCGAGCTTCTTGGACCGGTGCTGAGAAGGTCCCTCGGGGTTGCTCATACGATCGTCGATTCCCCGGAGCCGGCCACGCCCGGGGCTGCGCCCACGGTCTGGCCGCCGGGCGGCGGAGGCGGGGGCGGCACCTTCGTGCCGACCGTGGCACCCCGGGGTTGCAGGCGTCGCCCGCCGTCCTCGGAACGTTCCAGAGCGCCGACGTGGCGCCGTCGGATCGCGAAATACAGGTCTTCCAACGACGGGATACGGGGCTCGACCCGGGTGAGACGGATCCCGTCTGCGATGAGGGCCGCGACCAGATCGGGCAACACCTTCGGGTCGCTCAGTGACACGTCCACGCCGGTGCGAGGCAGGCGGGCGACCTCGTCGCCGGAGGAGGCGGTGCCTCCGTCGAAGCCGGCCAATTGCTCCATTCCGGTCCCCACGATCTCGACACCGGCCACCCCTGCGAACCGCTCGAGATCACCCAGTCGTTCCGGGTTCGCGGCATCGAGTCGGACGACCGCGTCGGGCCAGAACGACGAGATCAATTCTGCCGGCGGCCCAGCGGCCAGGGCGCTACCGGATTCCAGCACGACCACCTGTTCGGCGAGCCCTTCTGCTTCGAGCAACAGGTGGGTGCACATGATCACGGTGACGCCACCGTGGGTCATGTCGTGGATCATCTCGAGCACGGCGTGGCTCGATTCGGGGTCGAGCCCCGACGTCGGCTCGTCGAACAACAACAGGTCGGGTTCGTGCAATACCGACCGGGCGAGGGCGAGCCGGGTCTTCATGCCGGTGGAGTACGAGCCCACCTGGTTGTCGAGGGCACTCTCGATGCCGAAGCGGTGCGCGGCGGCCGAGATGCGGTCGTCGACCTCGACGGAGCGACCCAACCCGTACAACTCGGCGGCGTAGCCGAGATTCGCCCGGCCGCTCAGCCGGTCGTACAGCGCCGGTTTCGCCGACACGACGCCGCAGCGGCGCCGGACGGCTTCACCGTCGACCCGCGGATCGAGTCCGAAGACCCGGACCTCGCCGGCCTGGGCTTCGATCGCTCCGGTGATGACCCGGGTCGCTGTCGTCTTGCCGGCGCCGTTCGGGCCGAGCAGCACGGTGATGGAGCCTCGGGGAACGGTCAGGTCGAGCTGCACCAGCGCAGGGTTGTCGCCGAAGCTCTGGTCGACGCCGCGTAGGACGACCGCCGACGCGGCATCACGGGTGGGCGGATGGCTCTCATCGATCGACATCTGGTTCCCTCATCGGCATCTCGGCACCATTCTGTACCGTGGGCCGATGATGGGGTCCACGGCCGGTCGGACCACCCCGGCTAGGCTCGTACAGATGTTCGTGCTGGGAATCGATCCGGGCGTGTCCCGCTGCGGCTATGCGTGCATCCAGAAGACGTCCTCGGGCCCGCACACGGTGGCGATCGGCGTGATCCGCACCTCTCCCGCCGACGAACTTCCCCAGCGACTCGCGGAACTGCAGCGTGAGCTGCGCTCGCTGTTCGACGACTTCACCCCGGATGCGTTGGCGATCGAACGCGTGTTGTTCCAGAACAACGCCCGGACCGCCATGTCGGTGGGGCAGGCGAGCGGGTTGGCGATGGCCGAGGCGGCGTCACGCAACATCGAGGTGGCGCAGTATTCCCCGAACGAGGCCAAGCTCGCCGTTGCCGGCCACGGAGGGGCCGACAAGGTCCAGATGCAACAGATGGTGAAGACCCTGCTCAAGCTCGACGTGGTACCAAAGCCCGCCGATGCTGCTGACGCGGCAGCGCTGGCGCTGTGTCATCTCGCCCATCTCGGCCTGCGACGATCGATGGCTGCAGGAGCGACACGCAAGCGGGGAAACGCGGCCCGCGGGCAGGCGTTTGCCGGTGGAGCACAGTCGTGATCGGCTCGCTGCGCGGCACGCTCCTCGACCGTGACACCGGCGGCGAGGTTCTCATCGAGGTGGCGGGCAGCGGCATCGGTTACCGCGCCGTGATGGGACCTTCCGCGGCCTTCGAACTCGGTGACGTGGGCGACGAGGTCTTCGTCTGGATCCACCACCACATCAGAGACGACGCCCAGTTCCTCTACGGCTTCCTGGACCGTTCCCAACGGGTCACCTTCGAGGCACTTCTGGGGGCGCACGGGGTCGGCCCGGCCCTGGCGCTGGCGATCCTGTCGGTGCACGCACCGGCCGAACTCGCCCGAATCGTCGCGGATGACGACACTGCCGGGCTGTGCCTGGTGCCCGGCGTCGGCAAGAAGACCGCAGCACGGCTGTTGATCGAACTGAAATCCCGACTCGGCCAACCCGAGGTAGGGGCGATCGCTCCGGCGAACAAGGCGGCGTCGAGCACCCTCACCGACGTGCACGCCGCACTGGAAGGCCTGGGCTACCGCGGCGAGGAGATCAGTGGGGTCCTGGCGACCGAGACGGTGCGCGGCGCAGCCGATGTCGCCGAGGCACTGCGCCGCGCCCTGCGCGAACTCGGCCAGGTCCGGTGAAAGAGCAGCGGTGACCCGAGAGGAGATCATCAACGCCGAAGCACGCGACGACGAAGTCGTCGACGAGGTGTCGCTGCGGCCGCGCCAACTCGACGAGTTCGTCGGACAATCCGAACTCAAAGAACACCTCAGCATCGTGCTGGAAGCGGCGCGACGGCGGGGCAGTCCTGCAGACCACCTGCTCTTCGCCGGACCGCCCGGCCTCGGCAAGACCACCCTTGCAGGCATCGTGGCCACCGAGATGGACGCGGCACTCCACGTCACTTCCGGCCCGGCACTGGAGCGTGGCGGCGACCTGGCATCGATCCTGAGCCAGCTCGAAGAGGGTGACGTGCTGTTCATCGACGAGATCCACCGGCTCTCCCGGGCGGTGGAAGAGGTGCTGTATCCGGCGATGGAGGATTTCCAGCTCGACATCGTGCTGGGGAAGGGCCCCGCGGCGCGCTCGATTCGACTCGATGTGCCCCACTTCACGTTGGTCGGCGCCACCACGCGCACCGGGCTGATCACCGGGCCGCTCCGGGACCGCTTCGGTCTCGTCGCCCGACTCGACTTCTACGCCACCGCCGATCTCGAAGAGATCGTGCGGCGCGCCGCGGGCATCGTGGGCGTCCCCATCGAGCCGGACGGCGCCGCGGAGATCGCCGGTCGCTCCCGTGGCACCCCCCGTATCGCGAACCGACTGCTCCGACGGGTGCAGGATTTTGCCGAGGTGCGCGCCGAAGGGGTGGTCGACCGGGATGCGGCCCGAGCCGGTCTCAAACTGTTCGGGATCGACGAGCTCGGCCTCGACAAGGTCGACCGGGCCATCCTCGATGCGCTGTGTAATCGGTTCGGTGGGGGGCCGGTGGGGTTGTCGACTCTGGCGATCAGCGTCTCGGAGCCGGGCGAGACCGTCGAAGACGTCTACGAACCGTTCTTGATCCAGCAGGGCCTGTTGATGCGCACGCCCCGTGGCCGGGTACCGACCCCCGCTGCGTGGACCCACCTGGGCCTCGAGTTCCCCACCGGCCGTCCCGGCGCCGACGCGCTGTTCGAATGAGGGCCCTTCGAATGATGACCGTCGACCTGGTCGCCGGGGTGCCGACCGGGCTCGTACCCGCACAGTTGCCACCGATGTCGGGATCTCCGCAAGCGTCCCGCTAGCATCGCCTCCCGTGTCAGTCGCCGTTCCAGGGATCGAATCGTGAAGAAGTACGCCTTGGGGTCCCTCGCGATCTGGATGGTCGTGTTGATCGTGGGGCTCGGTGCCACGTTCGTGTTCGACTGGCGTCCGGTCCTCGGTCTGGACCTGCAGGGTGGCCTGTCGACGACCCTGGTACCCAAGGAAGGCACCCACCCGCCGGAGGAGTCCGTTTCCGAAGCGGCCAAGATCATCCGCCAGCGGGTCGACGGTCTCGGCATCGCCGAACCCGACGTGGTCCGCTCGGGCAAGACGGTGGTCGTTCAGCTCCCCGGTCTGAAATCGAGGGCCGACCAGGAGCGGGCCAAAGGGATCATCGGCACCACGGCCAAGTTGCAGTACCACCAGGTACTCGCCGACCTCGGCCCCGCGACCCCCATGCCGACACAGGGTTCGTCGCCGCCGGCGACCGCGACGCCGTCGGCGAGTTCGGCACCGTCGGCCACCTCGGCCCCGGCAACGTCTGGGCCGGCCACCTCCGCACCGTCGGACACCAACGAGAACTCGATGGGCATTGCGCCCGAGCGCGCCCTGGGCGTCGACCCGATCGCCTATCGCGCACCGCCACCGACCACGACGCCACCGACCACCGCGCCGGCGACGACCGCGCCGCCGACCACCGCGGGCGTACCGACCACGACCTTGAGCATCGAGGATCAACTCAAGGCCTTCATGGCACAGCATCCCGGGTCGAAGATCTACACCGGCGAAGGCAATCGTTATGTGCTCGGTCCGGTGCTCTTCGACGGGACCGTGCTCTCGAGCGCCGATGCCCAGCTCAATTCCCAGAACAGCCAATGGGAAGTCAACGTCAAGGTCAAGAACAGCCGCAAGGGCGAGGTCAACAAGGTCTTCAACGAGTGCTTCTCGGGCAAGGACGTGTGCCCACCGATCCGGCAGGGGGACGCCGGTTCGCAGCACGGCGCGGTGGCGATGGTGCTCGACGGTGCGGTCATCTCCGCGCCGACGGTGAATGCGGTCGACCTTCCCAAGAACCCGAACGGGTTCGTGATCACCGGCAATTTCACCCAGAAGTCCGCGGAGTCCCTGGCACTGCAGTTGCGCTATGGCGCCCTGCCGGTGGAGTTCCAACCGGCCACCATGGAGACGGTGTCGGCGACGCTGGGCTCCAACTCTCTGAACGCTGCGCTCGTCGCCGGGCTGATCGGACTCATCCTCGTCGCGATCTACATGCTGGCGTTCTACAAGCTCCTGGGGTTCGTCGCCATCCTGTCGCTCGCTTCGAGTACCGCGATGGTGTGGATCGTGATCTGTTACATGGGGGCCAACAACGGGCTCGCGTTGACCCTTGCGGGGATCACCGGGATCATCGTGTCGATCGGTATCGCGGTGGACTCGAACGTGGTGTTCTACGAACATCTGCGTGAAGACATGTCAAAGGGGCGGTCCCTGCAGGAAACCGTTCGACCTTCGTTCAAGACCGCCTGGGGCACGATCGTGAGCGCCGACTTCGTGTCGATCATGGGCGCGGTGATCCTGTACATCCTCACGGTCGGTTCGGTACGCGGTTTCGCCTTCTACCTCGGCCTGTCTACCTTCGTCGACCTGTTGGCGTCGTGGTTCTTCATGCGTCCTCTCACCTTCTGGCTCGCCAGCCGCAAGGTCTTCAACCGCCGCCCCGGTCTGCTCGGCGTCAAACCGTTCGATGTCGACCCCGATGCCATCGTGGCCGGGAAGTCACCGAACAAGCCGAAGGAGGCGATGGCGTGAAGTTCCTCCGGAAGCTCTACTCATTCGAAGACGACATCGACTTCCGCAAAGGATGGAAGGTCGCCTTCGTCCTGTCGGCATTGATCTTCGTCGGCGGCATGTTCGGGCTGGCCACCAAGGGACTGAACCTCGGGATCGACTTCCGTGGCGGCACGTCCTGGCAGTTCCCCTCGAACGGCACCAGTACCGAAACGGTGCGGGACGGCCTGGCGACCATCGGTGCCGGCGACGCGAAGATCCAGATGCTCAGCCAGGGAAGCGACGAGCGTGTCCGCGTCGAGATCGGCACCGAAACCGATCCCGACGACGCCGTCGCCGCGATGGCGTCGTCGACCGGGATCTCCTCCACGGTCATCTCCGCCGACCAGAACGAAGTCGGACCGTCCTGGGGACAGGACGTGTCGCGCAAGGCGCTGCGCGCCATGATCGTGTTCCTCCTCGCGGTCACCGCGTTCATCTCGTGGCGTCTGGAATGGCGTATGGCCGTGGGCGCGATCGCCGCGGTGGTCCACGACGTCGTGCTGTCGGTGGCGGTCTATGCTGCCTTGGGTTTCGAGGTCTCGCCGGGGACGGTCATCGCCTTCCTGACGATCCTGGGGTATTCGCTCTACGACACGATCGTCGTGTACGAAAAGGTCAAGGCCAACGAAGGCCACCTGACGTTGCAGGGCGACCGCACCTACACCGACATGATGAATCTGTCGTTGAACCAGACGTTCATGCGTTCGTTGAACACCACCTTCTCGACGGTTCTTCCGGTCGGGGCGATCCTGTTCATCGGTGCGGGGGTCTTCGGCGCGATCACCCTCCGTCAGTTCGGGCTCGCCCTGTTCGTCGGCCTGATCTTCGGGGCGTACTCGTCGGTGTTCATCGCATCACCGATCGTGGCCTGGCTCAAAGAGCGCGAGCCGCGCAACATCCAGATCCGCGAGAACGTCCTGGCCCGGCGTGCCGCGGCGGCCGACCCGGTGGCGGACCGGCCATCGGAGACAGAAAGCACCCAGGCGGGCGGCAGTGACCCGGGAGCCGACACCGATGCCGAATCGTTGGAAGCCATCGGTTCGCGGTCGACGAAGCCGGCTCGGGCTTCCGGACCCACGAGCCCCTATTCGGACAAGCATCCACCACGCCCACGCAAGCAGGGCAAGAAGCGCTGAACCGATGACCTGCCGGGCCGCTGGGTCGGCCCGATGGGTTGTCGTCCGGCCGTAGGATCAGGGTATGGCAACGGTTTCCCGCGTTCTTCCCTGGCGACGTTCGGTCGCGCCGCCGGTCGAGGTCGCGCCCGTGGTCACGGCGTTCACCCAACGCCACCCCAAAGCGCCGACCGATCGGATTGCGCGGGCCTATGAAGTGGCGGCACGTGCCCACGCCGATCAGTACCGTCGTTCGGGCGAGCCTTACATCAACCACCCACTCGCGGTCGGTCGCGTCGTGGCCGACCTCGGCGTGGACGACATCACGATCGCCGCCGCGCTGCTGCACGACGTGGTCGAGGACACCGGCGTGTCGCTCGCCGACATCGAAGCCGAGTTCGGCGAGGAGGTCGCCCGTATCGTCGACGGCGTCACCAAACTCGACGGCCTGCATTTCGAATCCCGCCAGGCGCAACAGGCCGCGACGCTCCGCAAGATGCTCGTCGCGATGGCATCTGATCTGCGCGTGTTGATCATCAAGCTTGCCGACCGGCTGCACAACATGCGGACTCTCGCTGCGCTGACCGAGACGAAGCAGGAGCGCATCGCGAACGAGACCCTCGAGATCTACGCACCGCTCGCGCATCGCCTGGGGATGTCAGAGGTCAAACAGCAACTCGAGGATCTGGCGTTCGCCACGATGCACCCGAAGCGCTACGCCGAGATCGACGCGATGGTGTTCCAACGGGCACCCGAACGCGACATCTACCTGGAACAGGTCCTCGGCGAGGTCGACGACCGACTCGCCGAGCTGGGCATCAAGGCGAAGGTGACCGGGCGGCCCAAGCACCTGTGGAGCATCTACGAGAAGATGGTCCTCAAAGGGCGAGACTTCGAGGACATCTTCGACCTTGTGGGCATCCGGGTCACCGTCGACTCCGTGCGGGACTGTTACGCCGCGCTCGGGTCGATCCACGCGACCTGGAAACCGGTGCAGGGTCGGTTCA
>DASSYG010000066.1:0-6151 GCA_035703405.1 Acidimicrobiales bacterium
AATCGTTCCTTCGACCATCTCCTGGGCTGGTTGCCGGGCGCGAACGGCAAGCAGGCCGGGTTGAGGTTCCGGGACAATACCGGCGAAGTGGGAGAGACCTGGTCGATCGGTGACGATCCACAGGGGTGCGCGTACGCCGACCCCAAGCACGACTTCGCCTCGGTGCTCAAGCAGATCAACGGCGGCAAGATGGACGGGTTCCTCCAGACCGGTCCCGTCGGTGACCATTTTCCCGTCAGTTACTACGGCGAGGACGATGTGCCGGTCTTGGCGGCCCTCGCCAAGGGGTACACCACGTACGCGAACTACCACGCGTCGTTCGCGGGACCGACGTGGCCGAACCGCTTCTACCAGCACTGCGCCACCAGCGACACCAACCACACCTGGATCTTTCCCGGTGACGACGTCGCGAACCCCGAGCCGTTCCCACCGCTCGAGGCGCGCCCCTCGAAGCTGGAACTCGCGATCTGGGACCGTCTGGCAGATGCCGAGCTGACGGGCGGGTACTACTACCACACCGAGCCGATGACGGGACTGTTCCAGAGCGGCCGCTACGACGAGATCTCCCATCCCTATGCCAAGTTCCTCGACGATGCCAAGGCGGGCACGCTGGCGAACGTGTCGTTCGTCGACCCCGACTACGGCCTGATCGCGGAGTTGACCGGAACCTCGAACGACATGCACCCACATGGCAGTGTCGCCGTCGGCGAGGCATTCATCGCCGAGGTGGTCGAGGCCGTCACCTCGTCGCCGCAGTGGGACCGCACCATCCTCGTGATCAACTTCGACGAACACGGCGGCTTCTATGATCAGGTGCCTCCTCCCACCGTCGTGGACGACACCGACAACGGCCCCGACGACAAGGCGAACTACGCCATCCTCGGCGTCCGGGTGCCGGCCATCGTCGTGTCGCCGTTCGCCCCGGCAAAGGTCGAGACCGACGGACCCTACGAGCACTGCTCGGTGCTCAAGATGATCGAGTGGCGCTGGAATCTGAAGCCGATGACCAAGCGTGACGCGCACGCCAAGAACCTCGCCGACGCGCTCGACTTCTCGAAGCGTCGCGCGCCGGTGAAGATCCCGCCTCATGCGGATCCCGTTCCGGCGGCGTGCCCTCCGGATGCAAAGCCCACGACGACTGCCGCGGCGGGCGCCGCAACGACCGTGCCGGGCTGATTCGGCCCGAGGTCGACTCGTACGTCAGCGGGCGCGGCTCGGAGCGGTCGGAGTGAAGCGGACGGGCAACGACTCATATCCGGACACGAAGTTCGCCGCCCGGTAGGCCGGCTCGGCGTCGTCGACGAGTTCGATGTCCCCCAGTCGCTCCAGCAGGGTCTCGAACATGACCTGCAGTTCGAGACGGGCCAGCGACTTGCCGAGACAGTGGTGGGTGCCGTAGCCGCCGAAGGCCAGGTGGTCGTTCGGGTCACGGCGGATGTCGAAGGTGAACGGATCGTCGAACACGGCCTCGTCGCGGTTGGCTGACGGGTAGAGCAGCAGCATCTTGTCGCCTGCGGTCAGCTCGGCGCCGTGGAAGGAGACGTCCTCGGTGACGGTGCGGTTCATGTTCTTGATCGGGCTCACCCAGCGCAGCATCTCCTCGATTGCGCCGGGGACGAGGGAACGGTCGGCGCGCAGCGCCTCCCAGCGGGACCGCTCCGCGAGGAGCTGGTACAGGCCACCGGAGATGACATGGCGGGTCGTCTCGTCGCCGCCGATGAGGATCAACAGCGATTCGGCGATCACCGAGTCGGCGTCGAGGCGCATCCCGTCGACCTCGGCGTGCACGAGGATGCTCATCAGGTCGTCGGTCGCCTGGCGGCGACGCTCGTCGGCGAGGCGCATGGCGTACTCGCAGTAGCCGCCGAACGCCTCGGCGGTCCTGGCCATCACGGCTTCGTCGGAGAGTCCGGTGAGGCCGCGCAACAGGTCGTCGGACCAACCAAGCAGCGTCGCCCGGTCCTCGGGGGCGACGCCGAGTTGGTCGGCGATCACGATCAGGGGCAGCCAGGCCGCGATGTCCCAGACGAAATCGATCTCTCCCTTTTCGCACACGTTGTCGATGATCTCGTTGCACAGATCGCGCAAGTGTGCTTCCTGGGCGCTCACGCGGGCCGGCGTGAACCCCTTGAAAACCAGCTTGCGGCGGTCCCGGTGCTCGGGATCGTCCATGTCGATCATCATCGCCTGCGGCGGCGCGTCGGCCCGGATACCGTCGGCATTGGAGAAGATCTTGGGCAGACGTTCGGCTTCCGAGACCGCCGCGTGGGAGGCGCAACCCCAGACGCCCGAGTTGGCGTCGAAATAGATCGGGGCGTTGGCGCGCATCCAGGTGAGTTCGGCGTGCGGGTTCCGGCCCCAGAACTCGCCGCTGAGGAGATTGATGCTCGGATTCGTGGGCTGATCGACCATGATTCCCAATTCTGACACACCGTCAGGTCTAGAGTTTCGAGTCGTCGGCCGCGCTTGCTACAGGGGAAAGACGAAAAGCCGTGCACATCGCCTTCACCGAAGAACAGGAGTCGTTGCGTGCCACGGTGCGTGCCTACTTCGACGACTTGATGACCTCCGAGGTCGCCGAGGAGTGCGCCACCGGAGAAACCGGCGGGCCGGCGTCGCTCGAAGCGGTCCGCAAGATGGGGGCCGACGGCTGGCTCGGAATCGGCTGGCCGACCGAATACGGCGGACAGGGGCGCACGCCCCTCGAGCAGTACATCTTCACGAACGAGTCGTGGCGGGCCAATGCCCCGACGCCGTTCCTGACCATCAACGCCGTGGGACGGACGATCCAGGAGTTCGGTTCCGACGCGCAGAAGGACTTCTTCCTGCCGGCCATCCTCTCGGGCAACCTGCACTTCGCCATCGGCTACACCGAACCCTCAGCCGGAACAGACCTGGCGTCGTTGACCACCCGGGCCGTGCTTGACGGCGGCGAATGGGTCGTGAACGGGGCGAAGGTGTTCACGAGTCTGGCCAGCTACGCCGACTACATCTGGCTGGCGGCCCGCACCGACCCGGACGTCCCCAAACACAAGGGCATCACGATCTTCGCCGTTCCCACCGACACACCCGGTTTCAGCTACACGAAGATCCCGACGATGGTGAACGCGAGCACATATCAGACCTACTACGACGACGTGCGCGTGGGCCCTGACGCGGTGATCGGCGAGGTGAACCGCGGCTGGGACCTCATCGTCAACCAACTCAACTTCGAACGGATCTCACTGGCCCCGACCGGATCGGTCGAGCGCGCCTATGAGGGCACGCTGGACTGGGCACGCTCGACCTCCGACACCGACGGCCGAAGCCGAATCGACGAGGGATGGGTGCAGGCGAACCTGGCACGGGTGCGGGCCGGGATCGACGCGCTCGAACTCATGAACTGGAAGGCCGCATCGGCGGCGACGATGGACCCGGCGCTCTCGAGTGCGATCAAGGTCTACGGCACCGACTTCTTCGGTACCGCCTACCGACTGCTGGCCGAGGTGATCGGCCCGCGTGCCGCGCAGGATCGAGGCTCACCACTCGCCGTGCTCGAAGGTGGACTCGCACGGGCGATGCAGGGTTCGCTGATCCTCACCTTCGGTGGTGGCGTCAACGAGATCCAGCGGGATCTGATCGCGATGTTCGGCCTGGGCATGCCCCGTACCCCGAGGATGTGAGAACCATGGAGCTGACCTTCACCGAAGAACAGCGCACGATCACCGAACTGGCAGACCGGATCCTGGCCGCCGAGTGTTCGCCCGAGGTGCTGCGCTCGGCCGAGCGCGACGAACCCCGAAGCTGGCCTCGTGAGGCCTGGATCGCGCTCGCCGATGCGGGCCTGACCGGTATCGGGCTGCCCGAAGCCGCCGGTGGGGGTGGCTACGGGCTCTGTGAAGCCGCGCTGGTCGTGCAGGCCGTGGCCCGTGCCGCAGCGCCGCTTCCCGCGTACGCGACCCTGGTGCTCGGCGCGGCCCCCATCGCCGCGTTCGGCTCGGAGGCTCAACGGGCCCGGTGGCTCCCCGGCGTGGTGGACGGTTCCAGGATCCTGACCGGGGTGTTGGTCGGCGAGCACGACGCGGCCGACCCACCGGTGTGTGAGCATCTGGCAGAGGGTGGTCGACGCGTCAGTGGGGTGGGATGGTACGTGCCATTCGGAGCCGACGCGGATGCCTATGTCGTTCCGGTGGCCCGTGTCGACGGTGACGTGGTGCTGGCGGTGATCGAAGCCGATGCGCCGGGCGTGTCGAGCGAACCGTTGGCGCCGATGAGCGGGGAGCCGTCCGCGATCGTGCGCTTCGACGCGACGCCGGTGGACGACGACGCGCTGCTCTCGGGCTCACTCGATGGCGTGGTCGAGGCGCACCGCTGGCTGCGAGACCGGGCGGTCGCCGCGACGTGTGTCGCCCAGGTGGGCACGTGTGAGGGAGCGCTGGCGTTGACCGCCTCCTATGTGTCCACCCGTGAACAGTTCGGGTCGAAACTGGCGACCTTCCAAGCCGTCGCGCATCGCGCCGCCGACGCCTGGATCGACACCGAACTCGTCCGTCTCACGGCGTGGCGGGCGTTGTGGCGGCTCGATACCGGCCTCGTCGCCGACGACGAACTCGCGGTCGCCAAGCACTTCACCGCCGAGGCCGCCCAGCGGGTGGTGGCTGCCGCGCAACATCTCCACGGTGGGATCGGCATGGATCTGGACTATCCGGTCCACCGGTACTTCCGTTGGGCCAAGGAACACGAGCAACGACTCGGCGGTGGCGCCGAGCATCTCGCGGCGCTGGGCCGCTCCCTGGCAGAACGCGACGATCCGGTTCCGGCGTGAGCGGCGCCTCGCATACGCGCGGCAGCGGCGACAATGTGTCTTCTGCCACTCGGGGCGCCGACGATCCGGTAGCCTCGCCTGACGACCCGTCAGACATCGATCCCCACGGCCGAGCCGTCCGCCTGCACGAGGAGCAGTGAAAGAAGCGATGAACGCGACCACCACGACCACTCGGAGCCGGCGTCGACGGTTTGCGGCTCTCGGACTCTCCATCATGCTCGTCGCCGCAGGATGTGGCAACCGGACCGACAGCGCGGGCGACGATGACGGCCTCGAAGGCACCGCGGCGTCCCAGACGACGACCGCCGCCACATCGGGTGACATGTTCGGCACGTTGGAAGTGCCCTGTAGCGCGGGTGACGCGACCGGCTCGACCGACAAGGGCGTGACCGACAGTTCCATCACCATCGGGGTGATCTCCGACAAGAACGCCGGCGCGATCCGGGTGCCGACGGCCGGGATCGAACCCTCGATGCAGGCCTTCGTGGAGTGGTGCAACGACCTCGGCGGCATCAATGGTCGCAAGCTCGAACTCAAGACCTACGACGCGAAGTTGCTCAACTCCCTCGACGCCGCGAAACAGGCGTGTGACGACCAGCCCTTCGCCCTCGTCGGGACCGGGGTCGTCCAGGACGCGCCGATGGCGCAGCCCCTCGTCGACTGCGGCCTCATCTCGGTGTCGGGCTACACCGCCACCTACCCGATGACGGCGAGCCCGCTGAACGTCGAACCCGTGCCGAACCTCGGAAATCTCTATGCGACGGGCGCCGCAGAATATTTCGCGGAACACTTCCCGGAGGCCATCAAGAAGTCAGCGATCTTCTTCCCGACCCAGGCCGCCGCTGCGGACCAGGGCGAACGCGCCATACAGGCTCGCGAGGAGCTCGGCTACGACTTCATCTACACCAACTCCTACCCGTTGATCCAGAACGACTGGAAGACCCAGGTGCAGACCCTGAAGAACAAGGGGGTCGAGTACGTGACGATGGTCGATACGGTCAACGCGGCGATCGGGATGCTCGAGGCGATGCGGGACGCCGACTACCACCCGAAGGTCATCGATCTCGGTCAGCAGTACTACGACTCCACCCTGGCGTCCTCGGGTGTCGCGGATGGCGTGTTCGTCCAGACCAATACGCAACCCTTCGAGAATCCGAGTTCGGCGATCAGCGAGTACGTCGACATTCTCCACGACTTCGACTCGAAGGTCGCGGTGACCTCTCTCGGTGTCCAGTCGTTCTCGGCGGCACTGATGTTCGCCACCGTGGCCAAGAAGCTCGGTTCCGAATTGACCCGTGACAAGCTGATGGACGGCATTCGCGGCCTGAAGGACTGGAGCGGCGGCGG